>JBILYS010000395.1:0-2515 GCA_044377625.1 Crocinitomicaceae bacterium | reverse complement strand
GCACCATTAGCCCCAGACCCAGCTGCGCCAGGTAAAAATTGTGTTCTTACAATATTATAATTCGAACAATTTGTTAAATGAATTCCATAAGTTGACATTCCTGTTCCGGCTGTACCTGCAGCAGTAGTAATCGTAAGGTCTTGTAACCTGAAATTTGTTGCTGAATTTCCATAAAAAGCTACCAAACGTTGAGCAGGAACAACACCTTCTGGTGCTACATTTGTTCTATTTATTGTTGTAGCTCCAGCTAAACTTGTTTTTGTCCAACTGCTTGCTTCTATAAATCCGCCTTCAATTGTTACAAAACTCGAAAGATTCAAAGGTGCATTGATATTATAAGTTCCAGTTGCTAATTTTATAACCGCATTGTTACATGCTGCTAGTGTGAGTGCATTCGCTAAAGTAGTTGGAGAAGCTTGTGTACCAGGGTTTCCTGCTAATCCAGTCGTTGACGCATAAATATTTACGCAGCTCGCTAAAGCAGGCGGTGAGCCAACAATCAATGTTGTTGTCGCTTGAGATGTGCATCCTGTTGCAGGATTCGTAACGACTAAAGTGTAGACATAAGAGCCGGGCGCACCAGGAACAGTTACAACTAGACTGTTTTGCGTACCGGCAAATGCTCCCGAACCCAAAGAAACCATAGTTGGGTTAAACCATTGATAATTCATCCCTGTTACATCTGTTGAACCAGTTAACATAAAATTCGCTCCAGCGCAAACACTTGCTGAGGTTGGTGAAATAGAAGCAACTGGATCAGCTGCAATAGTTACTGTAACAGCATCTGTTGCAATACAACCATCAGCATATGCAGCTGCAAAAGTATATGTTGTTGTACTAGCAGGTGTTGCATTCGTACTAGTTGCTGTGGGTGTTGATAAACTTGCAGCAGGAGACCATAAATAGGTTGTAGTTGGCGGAGTTAATCCAACAACTCCATTTAAAACAGTTGATGAACCTTCACAAATTGTGACATTTGGTCCAGCATCAACTACATGGGGATTCGCAACAACCGTAATTGTATATGTTTGTGAATTTTGACCAATTAATGGACACGCATTATCGGCAGCGTTAATTGTTATGTAGTAAGTTCCAATATTGCTTGCAGTCGGCGTCCAACAAAATGTACCTGTTTTAGAACTTGCAGATCCTGTTTGTGTAAAGGTTGAACCAAGAATATTATTACTTGCCGACATTGTTACCGTTTGACCAGCATCAACATCCGAAGCATTCACTGTAAAACAAAATGGAGATCCAGCGCAAGCTGAAATAGAAAAAACGCCAGGTACACCATTGATTCCCCCAATGGTTGGTATAGTATTGGTGCAATTCACGATATTGAACTGAATATCTCGCATTACCGAACCAATTAATACTCCTCCTCTGTATTCTTGAACTAGAACAGCAACCACCGCCACTTGAGTAACATTTGGTGTGAAAGTAATGTTTCCAGTTGCTGGATTGATTACTGCAGGTACTGTAAATGGATTTACTCCACTAAACCCACCTGCATAAGTAACATTGCTACCAGATGCGTTTAATGCATTTACAAGTGAATAAACCAACACATCACCATCTGGATCAGTAGCTAATTGTTGATAATTTATCGCTTGTCCAACACATGCAAATAATTGAGGATTGTTTGCAAAAACTGGAGAGCTATTGCAAGGAACTACTGTATTATTAAGTGTTGTTTGTGTGTAGAAATCATTTGTATCTGGTCCAGTGACATTGGTGATAGATGCATTTCTGCAACAAACTTGGTACGACAGTATCCAATCCGAGCATCCAGAAGGTAAAGTTAAAACACCTGTATAAACTATTTTTTGAATTCCGAGTGTACCACCGCTCCCACAAGCACTAGCAGCACTTGGACATAAAGGGGTTATATCAACAGTTGATTGAATGTTTAATGTCAAAGATGCATTTACTCCGCAAGCCGCTGAACGGTAATTTATTACTTCGGAAGAACTAGATGCTATACCATTACAATCTCTGTAAAAGGTTAAATTAACTTGGTATTGATTCGGTCCAATACATGAGTAGGTGATTTCACCTCCAGCAACGTGTGACGCATTTGAAAAGAATGAAAAATTTAAGAAAAAAGTAATAGAAATAACAAGTCGCAAAGCAACTTTTATAGATGTTGAGGCCATATATTTAGGTTTTACCTAGAAACGTTCTAGATAATTTGGAGCGAAAATAGTTTATTTATTCGAAAAAACTCAAAGTCTATATAGTTAATTATCAAATTGTTTAAAAGTCATTTTGTAAATGTTCATAAGCACTTATGAAACAAAAACTCATCAATAAACATGGTTGAATGAAATTATAATTAATTATGACCTTTCACAATTCGATGGTTTTAATGGAGACTAATTTTGACAGACTTCTTGGGGCGTTGTACGAATAAATAGGCGAGCATTACAAAGCTAGTGCATATTTTCAATCGGCAGTTCAACCTTTATTTATGGATAGATTAAGAAAAGCCTGCTGATTTAATTTTTAAATTGAA
>JBILYS010000394.1:0-2518 GCA_044377625.1 Crocinitomicaceae bacterium | reverse complement strand
TCATAAAAAGAAAAAGCAAATGAGCTAACCCATTTGCTTTTTCTTTAAATTAATTCAACCTTAAAATGAAGGGCAAGAGACAGTTTTAAAACGTTGGAGCGTAATGTTTGCATCTTTCGGATACTTCACTGTATAACCAATTTCAACCGATTTCACTTCACCAGGTTGAACAACAGATTGCCAATTAGCTTCGCCCGTTAATAGATCATGTTTAGCACCACTTAATTCATCAATAGTTACGGTTATATCGCTACTATTAGAAATTGGAATTTGATCATAAATATCAATTTTAACAGGAACATTGCGGTTATTTCTCACAACAATTTCATACAAATACGACTCTTTTTTGCTTCCACCAATCACCTTTTTGAAACTCATTTCTTTCTTCAATTTTCGCATTACAGTAACTTTGTTATCACGTCCAAAAGATAATGAAAGCGTATCAGAAACATTTCGGGTATCAATCTCTGAAACGCCAACATACTCACCTGCGAAATAGACATTTGTTGGACCAGGAATTAACTCTAATTCTTGCCATCCGACGATATGTGCTAATAAAAATGCGCCATTATCCAGTTTTGGAACAGTGATGTGTGAGAATGTAGCGTCTAAATCCATTTCTTTTACATCCACCATATATGGTTTAGCATCAGATGGGCAAGAAAACTTGTTTGGAATAATGAATTCTGCTGTCAATTCAGATATTTCTATTTGACGCATGCCAACGGTCATATTCCCAAAATTTTGAGGAATGATTATTCCACTTTGAAACTTATCATTCTCTTTGTTTTTTATACTTTCATCGCTATCCAATACATAATTATCCCAAGCTCTTTGGTTGGCAGTGTTTATGTTACCTTGTGCAATCGATCGGTAATCTTGTTGGGTAGTTTGTGGCGCATAATAACCTCCTTTTTCAGAAGACTTTTGGTAGCCATCATAATAACTCAAATACCAAGGAGACAGTTCGGGATGAGAAGCTGACAAACGAGGGTCCCCAGTTGAAAGCACCAAATCAACATTTTTCCAATCACTTCCCGTATTATTATAAACCTGAGCTTTATATTTCAAATTGATTTTTTGATTTAAATCTACTGCCGACAAATCGTAATTTGCAGCCCATCCACAATCAGAAACCAAATATTTCAAACTCGATTTCATTGTAATTGATTCATCTGAATCTAATAAAACAACAACTTGATTACTTCTTTGATTTTCATTGTAGTTCAATTCTACCAATTGATAGCGTGTTTTTTCGATGTTGGTATTCAAAGTTGCTTGTTCCTTTCGAAGTTTCGACATTTTTGTAACCACTTCTAATGTTCTAGCACGATAAAAATCAGCAGCTTCTTTTATTTGAGTAACAGTTAAATTTTGATTTTGACCGCCCAATTTTTTGTTAGCATTTAATACATCCAATTCAGAAGTATAAGCCGTTAACAAATCGAGATTCCCTTGATGTTTATCTTTCAATAACTCTAATGAATCTTGTAATATTGCAATCCGAGGATTGAATAATTCTGCAGCCAAAAAATCCATTTCTGTTGAAACTGAAACCAAACGGTATTTTGCATCACCGACAAATTGAATAGATTGTGGGTCTGCAAATGCAGAAATTCCAGAAAAAATTAATTTATTTCTTCCTTTTTGAATTTTAATTTGCTCTTCATGGAAGATTTCACCAGAAGTTAAAAATAATTTTACTTGTTTAATTTCAGATTTTACAGTTTGAACTATTGGTTGTTGCGCATATATGGCAAATGGCAGAACAAAAAAGAATACGTTAAGATATTTCATAGATAAATTTTTCATGGTTACAATTTACAAATAATTACGTTCAAAAATGCTCAATATCTACTGTTAGTTTTGACACAATATGTTTTTATTTAAACATTTTGTTTTTAAATCATATAATTACACTACTTTTGCGCTCCTAAAATAACACAATGGATTCGATACAACTTCTTTTAAGTGCTGAAAAATTTGGAACACCTTTATATGTTTATGATGCTCAAATCATTCAAAACCAATATAAATCACTCAAAAATGCATTTAAAGGGAAAGATGTGAAACTTCATTTTGCTTTAAAGGCGCTGAACAATATCAACATCTTACGTTTATTGAAGGCCGAGGGAGCAGGATTAGATGCAGTATCAATTGAAGAAATATATTTAGGATTAAGAGCTGGGTTTTTACCTTCCGACATCATGTACACCCCAAATTGCGTTGCCTATTCTGAAATTGTTGAAGCGATAAATTTAGGCGTACATTTGAATATAGATAATTTATCAATATTAGAAAAATTTGGAAATGACTATGGATCGACTGTTCCATGTTGCTTAAGGCTTAACCCACATATTATGGCTGGTGGAAATTCTAATATATCTGTTGGTCATATTGATTCAAAATTTGGAATATCCATTCATCAATTGCGACATATTGAGCGCATTATTCAACATTACGGCATTCAAGTCACCGGTTTACACATGCACACAGGAAGTGATATTGTAGATGCCGA
>JBILYS010000393.1:0-2527 GCA_044377625.1 Crocinitomicaceae bacterium | reverse complement strand
CGACGTTTAATGAATTGGCAAGTATATTTACACAAAACGGTTGTTGCGGCAGAATTCATGCTAATTCACACTTTAAGACGAGCAAAACAAGTTGTAAAGAATGGTGAAGAATTATTCGCGAGTCCTACACTTTTGTTTTTCTTGAAAAATGACGTTACGCAACAAGATTTTCAATCAGACCCTAGTGTACTTGATAAATTTGCAAATTTGGATGACTATGATATTCTTGGTGCGATAAAAGTTTGGCAAAATCACTCTGACAAAGTACTTTCAACCTTGGCGAAAAGATTAGTAAATCGTGATCTATTTAAAATTGAAATCTCTAAAAAGCCATTTACTGCTGAAAGAATTCAACAAGAAAAAGAAGTTGTATCCAATCAATTCGAATTAAGTAAAGATGAAGTTGATTTCTTCGTTTATTCTGATGTTTTGAGCAACAATGCTTACAATGAGAAAAAGCAAAACATCAATATGCTCATGAAAAATGGAGAAATCATTGATTTAAGTAAAGCTTCTGACAATTTGAATATTTCTGCTTTGGCAAATCCGGTTGAGAAGTACTTTTTGTGTTACCCAGTTAATTAAAAAGTTAGTAGTTGCTAGTTTCTAGTTACAAGTTGCTAGTTGCTAGTTGCTAGTTTTTGAACCAACATAATTTGTCGAATTCTAAAACCAACTTGTAACTAATAACATGTAAATTCCAATTTGTAACCACTAACTAATAACTTGTAATTAGCAACTAAATTATTGCTTCGACAATTTTCCTGCCTTCCAATCTTGGATTAATTTCGCCCAAGAATACGGATTCAATAGATTATTTGCAGGAAGCTGACCATTCGTATACAATTTCGTGTAGCGCTGATTAGCCAAATATCCTGATGCTAAAGAAGCATCATTTTCTAAACGAGCTGCAACGAACGCCAAACTTTCACCAGACAATTCACGTTGAGCTCTGCGTAAAGCATCTTCATACGGTTGCATTTCAACAAAAGAACGCGCAAAATCTTCTCGGGATGGCCATGGATAAACAGTAACTTCAGGCAGATTCACGGTATCTTTTACCAACATGTGGATTATTGAATAGCGATTTTCTTTTAACGTATCAGGAACAATATAAGTAGATGTTTTAAAGCTGTAACCAGAAAACAACAAAGTATCTCCAGGAAAAGTAACCATTGAGAAAAATCCGTAATAATCTGCTATAACGCCTCTTTGAGATGTTTTATCATAAACTGTTGTATACGACAATGGCGTTAAATCTCCTTCCGAAATTACTACCCCTGAAAGTTGAATTAATTTTAAAGAATCAACCAGCTTAGCTTCTGAATTTTGAGTATATGAATTCATCGAAGCAATAGTCAACGAGAATAAAAGAATAAATATCGATTTACACATAACTTTCTTTGTTAAACAAGAGTAGTGTTTATTCATGAAGCATCAAAAACTTTTTGAATAAATTAACAAAACAAAATATTATTCTCTAAAAAACGAAAACTCAAAGCTTAATAATTCACAAAAAAACACTACATTTGCAAGAATTTATTTAAAAAAATAGGTTCACATGTCACTTTCAAACATCGATAATATTAAAGAAGGATTAACTTACGACGACGTACTTTTAGTTCCTGCTTATTCAGAGATTCTTCCAAGAGATGTTCAATTAAAAAGCAAATTAACGCGCAACATAGAATTAAACACGCCAATTCTTTCTGCTGCTATGGATACTGTAACAGAAGCAAAATTGGCGATTGCAATTGCACAACAAGGTGGAATTGGTGTCGTTCATAAAAACATGACGATTGCTGAACAAGCCTTAGAAGTTAGAAAAGTTAAGCGATCTGAAAGTGGAATGATTCTAGACCCTGTTACACTTTCAGAAAATGCATTTGTTAAAGATGCGTTGCAGTTGATGAAAGAAAATGGCATTGGTGGAATACCTGTAATTGATGAAAATCGACAATTAAAAGGAATTATTACGAATCGTGATTTGCGCTTTGAAAAAAACTTCAATCGCCCAATTCGCGAAGTTATGACTGTTGAAAATATCATCACAACGATTGACGGGACAGATCTAAAAAAAGCGGAAGATATCCTTCAACAAAAAAAGATAGAAAAATTGCCCGTAGTAGATGCCAATAACAAATTGATTGGTCTGATTACATATAGAGACATTGTAAAAGTTAAAATGTACCCTAATTCATGTAAAGATTCTTATGGAAGATTACGTGTTGCAGCAGCAGTTGGTGTTACATCAGATACTATAGAACGAGTTAATGCATTGGTTGAAGCTGGGGTTGATGCAATTGTAATTGACACTGCTCATGGACATACAAAAGGAGTAGTTGAGAAATTAAAAGAAGTAAAAGCAATTCATCCAAAATTAGAAGTAATTGTTGGAAACATTGCAACAGCCGAAGCTGCAAAATATTTAGTTGAAGCTGGAGCTGATGGTGTTAAAGTTGGAATAGGACCTGGATCAATTTGCACTACGCGTATTATCGCAGGTGTAGGTGTTCCTCAATTATCT
>JBILYS010000392.1:0-2530 GCA_044377625.1 Crocinitomicaceae bacterium | reverse complement strand
CACCCGTTAGAGATACAGTTGTTGTCTCATTTATTCAATCTCCAGTTGTTGGAGCAGGTGGTGATAACACATTTTGCAAAAATAATGTAGGTCCAATACCGATAAGTGGAAGTGTGAATTTTGCCTCCGCAGCCTCCTGGTCTGGTGGAACAGGTGGTTCATTTGGCAATAGTGGTTCATTAACAACTTCATATACTCCTTCTCCGGCTGATTTATCAGCAGACAGTGTAGCCTTATTTTTAACATCGGCAGGAAGTTTCTTCTCATGCCCGAATGACGCAGACACAATCGTAATCTATTTTACGGATGCTCCTTTAGTAATTGCTGGAGCAGATTTAGCTTTATGTTCAAGTTCAACGGCTGCGAGTTTAAACGGAAGTATAACTGGTGGGTCAACATCAGGTATTTGGACTTCTTCAGGCAGTGGATCTTACTCACCTAGTCAATCAAATCTAGTTACAGATTATTTAATAAGCCCAAGTGATACTTTAAGTGGTCTTGTAATAATGACTTTAACTTCTACCAACAATGGTAACTGTTTAGCGGTTCAAGATAGTTTAGAAATTTCAATTATTTCTCAGCCTGTTGTAACAATTACCTCAGCAGATTCAATCTGTTCTAATTTTGCTGGACTTGCTTTAACTGGAACAGCAACTGCTGGTTTTGGAACACTTTGGACAACAAATGGAGCAGGGACAATTACAAATCCTAATGTACTTTCAACCTTTTATACAATTAGTCCCATTGATACCACAGCTGGTTTTATAGATATATATTTAGCTACAACAGGTATTTGTCCAATTGAAGAAGATTCGATGAGAATATTTTTTATTGACCCTCCAACAGTTGATGCTGGAATTAATCAAGCTTTTTGTCAAAATGAACCAATACAGTTGAACGGTTCAATTTCTGGGATTAACCCAACTGTTTCATGGGCAACAATGGGAGCTGGTTCATTTAGTCCTAATAATGCTACCTTAAATGCAATATATTATCCTTCTGCATCAGATATTTTGAATAGTGGGGTGAATTTAATCCTTTCGACAAGCAGTGTTTTTGGTTGTGTTCCTTCAAACGACACATTATTTGTAGCTTTTAAACAAGCACCAACTGCTGATTTCTCAGTGAATGTGGTTTGTCAAGGTGTAAATTCAGAATTCACTGATTTATCAGGTAATGGTCCAATTATTAGTTGGGATTGGGATTTTGGAGATTTTACAAATTCTATTACTAATAATCCTTTGCATACATATACTGGAAGTGGTAGTTATGACGCAACATTAATTGTAGGTTCTAGTAACGGATGCTTTGATACCATAATATATCCTGTGACAATCAATCCTTTGCCAATTGCCTTATATACCTATCCAACCGTTTGTGAAAACACGCTTACTCAATTTACAGATGCATCTTTCATTTCAACTGGCTCTGTTGTATCATGGCTGTACACTTTTGAAGGTTCTAGCACAAGTACATTGCAATACCCAATCTATAATTTTATAAATTCAGGTATTTATCCTGTTACCTTAACTGCTACTTCAAATTTAGGTTGCGAAAGCACTGTAACAAATAACATTACCGTCAACGCTCATCCAGATGCAGCATTTACAATTAATCCAAATCCTGCACTTGTATTAGAGGACGTTAATTTCATTGATATTTCGACAGGAAATCAATTGAATAATTGGTATTGGAATTTTGGTGATGGCGAAGGGTCAAATGGTCAAAGCACAATTCATAATTATGAAAATGGTGGTGACTTTATGATCACGTTAATTGTTACTGATATCAATGGTTGTCAGGATACTACCACATCAGTATTGTCAATTGCTTTGTTACCAGTCTTACCAACAGGATTTACACCAAATGGAGATAATGAAAATGATCGTTTTATCATTCGTGGTGGTCCTTTTAAAACGGTTGATTTTAAAGTTTATAACAATTGGGGACAATTAATTTATGAATCTACAGATGCGAATGAAGGTTGGGACGGAATGTATTTAAGTGAAGAATCTCCATTAGGAGTTTACACTTGGACTTTTGTCGTAGAGATGTTCAATGGACAGATTATTAAGAAATCAGGTGATGTAACTTTAATGCGTTAATTATGAAAAAATATTTATTACTTATTCTATTATTCTCGTTCACGCAAAAAGCTAAATCACAAGATGCTCATTTGTCAATGTACGATGCTGCACCAATGTTTTTGAACTCAGGATTAACAGGTGTATTTTCTGGAGATTGGAGATTACACGCTCAATACCGCACTCAATGGAAATCTGTCAACTTCAAGCCATACACATCTGCATTATTAAGTTTTGATATGCCTCTAGGTAAATGGGGTGTTGGGGTTCAGGTCAATAACTTTCGTGCGGGATATGGTAATTTCAATGTATTACAAGGCTTAGTATCTGTAGCATACAACATGTCTTTGGATCGTCGCAGGAGAAATAACATATCCTTTGGAATTCAAGCCGGCGCAATGCAAAAATCTTTGGAATATCAATTGTTGTCTTTCAACAACCAATAC
>JBILYS010000391.1:0-2539 GCA_044377625.1 Crocinitomicaceae bacterium | reverse complement strand
GACTTTCCTGTAAGTTCGAAATAACGGTAACGCATTTCAATTCGTATAAGTCTGTCTTGATTTTTCATTGCATACGTTCTAGAAATAAGTGCGATTAAAACGAGAACAAAGGAACTTAAAACAAAAAAGAAATTCGGAAACGAAAACCCGTTTTTAACAAAATTCTGAATTGACCAAATGAGAAGCGTCATTAAAAGTGGGATTAAAATGAAATGATGCGCAGGATATAAACGGCGGTGATTTTTGAAATTTTGCATTGAAAATTGATTAAGTTTAAATTTGAACAGTTCAAAGAAACGAATTGTTTGAATTATTCTGCGCTTTTTAAATAGAATTAACGTTTTTTGAACAAACGTTTTTCCAATCAATTTGAAAATTCCCTGTGCTGTCTGAATAGAAAAAGTAATCAACATGTTGGTAAATTATAAGTGTTAAAGTTTCATTATCTTCTATCAAATTATATCTTCGTCAAATTCTAATATTCAATACATTGACAACAACCCAACAGCAAAAAATTAAGAAATTAGTCAGTAAATACAATGATATTTTACTGAATTCTATGCGTTTAGCAGTTGCAGAAGATTTTATTAATCTCATGTTATTGAATAGGGAAGACTCAGAATTTGAACTGAAGAGTTTAATGGAGGATAAAAATGATTTTTACAATGCGATTTTGAAAGAATTCATGAAACAGAATAGTTCTTCTGTTTTGGATGATTTAAAAAACATGGAAGATCCTACTTTGGGAATTAATACATTGAAAAAAAATAGAGAAAGCAATCTTAAAAGATAGAAAGACCAATAGTCCCTCGACTTTATTTTTTTATGTTATTGTTTCATCTTTTTTGAGCCGAAAGAGACTATTACGACAGTAAAGATATAGAAGACCCCAATTATCAGGGGCATATTTTTGAATATGGTGCGTATAATTTGGAAACACATCAGTATACCTTTATTGCAAATGAGTAAGTGATTTTTTGAATTTATAATCGTTATTTTTGACTGTTCAATTCAAACAGCAAAAGATAAAACAACCGAATGAAATTTCAATACAAAATAGAAGCAGAAGATTTTTTAGAATTTCAATTATATACTGCTTCGAAAGATCCAATTGTGCAAAAACGAAAATTACGAAGTTGGTTTTTATTGCCCATTGCATTTTCAATTATGGC
Source organism: Crocinitomicaceae bacterium (assembly GCA_044377625.1). Lineage (GTDB taxonomy): Bacteria > Bacteroidota > Bacteroidia > Flavobacteriales_D > Crocinitomicaceae > M0103. Next base: position 1,367 of record JBILYS010000391.1, on the reverse strand, counting down.
AGTGTTCTCATATATGAGTGAAACATTTTATCTAGCTGTTTACTTCATAATTTTAGCGATTGTAATAGCTTTATTCTACCCAAAATATTTTTCTTGGAGGTATAAAAAACATTACGCAAGTTTCATTGGTCGCAATTACGCCAAACGTTTTGGTCAACCAGCTGAATTAGAAATAACAAAAGATTATATTTTGTCCAAAGATAAAGTGGCTGAAGGTAAAGTCAAATTGTCTGAAATTGAATATGTAAGTGAAACGGCTAATCATTTTTATATTAAAATTTCAACAGGAATGTCATTCATTATTCCAAAGCGAGAACTTGATTCTTCGATAGATTTAATATCGGAATTTTCTCGAATTGGTATAGCTGTTCAAGACGAATTAAATTGGAAATGGTAAATATATTACACATTATACTATTGTGATTTCACCTATGTTTTCTATGTGTCACTTCGATAAACTCAGTGCACCGCTATGTGTTTCAAAATGATTTATGACTTACAAACAAATATTGACTTATGAATTCTCCTTTCATCATCATAGAACCAAAAGTACAAAAGGTTCCAATCATAATAAGCGTTCCGCATTGTGGTACAGAATTTCCTGAAGAATTACAAGGAAGTTACAATGAAACAATGGCGAAACATCCTGATGATACAGATTGGTTTGTCCATAATTTATATGATTTTGCTTCCGAATATGGAATTACGCTTATTCATGCAAGATTCAGTCGTTGGGTAATTGATTTAAACCGTGATCCTGAAAGTAAACCGTTGTACAACGATGGTAGAATCATTACTGGGTTAACGCCTTCTACAGATTTTTTTGGAAATGATATTTATGTTTCTGAAGATAAAATCCCTGATCACAATGAAGTCAATCGTCGTCTTGAAACGTATTATTGGCCTTATTACAAGAAGGTAGAAGAACTTTTAGCAGAGAGAAAAGCGGAATTTGGGAAAGTACTTTTGTGGGATGCTCATTCTATCCGTGAAAATGTTCCAACAATTCAAAAAGAGGCTTTCCCCAATATGATATTGGGCGACAATGATGAGAAAACAGCCGATCCAAAGATAATTGAAACCGCTTTATTAAGTTTGAGAAAAGGCGAATATGAAATTAGTCATAACTCACCTTTCAAAGGAGGACATATTACGCGATATTTCGGCAAACCTGAAAATAATGTTCATGCGCTTCAATTAGAAATGAACAAGATTTTATACATGAACGACAAAGAGATAGAATTGTCTTTTGATCGCATGTTGCATGTTCGAGCAATATTAAAACCTACATTTGAGGAGTTGATTAAGGTTTTGTCAGAATTGAAGAACAATTAGAATGAAAAAATACGCTTTTAAATCACTTTTAC
>JBILYS010000390.1:0-2549 GCA_044377625.1 Crocinitomicaceae bacterium | reverse complement strand
AGTAGGATATGTTTTTAAAATTTCGTCCAATACTTTTTGATCCACTACTGGATTCTTAAAGAAACTTCCTGCATTTCCCATTTCTTTTGGATCTGGTAATTTAGATTTGCGAATTGAAATGACCGCCTTACTAATATCCTTTATTGTTGGTTTCGTAACACTCATTTTCATCAATTCACTTTCTATCGCGCCATAACTTGTGTTTAAATTCGGTTTTTTAGTAAGTTTGAAAGAGACGGAAAGAATGACGTATTGACCTTTAAATTTATTTTTAAAAACACTTTCTCTGTAGCCAAATTCACATGCTTTGTTATCGAAGGTGTGAATTTCGCCACTTGGAATATGGTATGCCTCTAATTCAAGAAAAACATCTTTTATCTCAACACCATAAGCACCAATATTTTGCATTGGACTTGCACCAACACTGCCTGGAATTAAACTAAGATTTTCAATCCCTGCAAAATTATGTTTGATACATTTATTCACGAGATCATTCCATACTTCGCCGGCTCCAGCTTTAACAATTGCTGAGTCTGGAGTTTCTTCAATAATTTCAAAACCTTTTATTTCGTTGCGTAAAACCGCACCATCAAAATCTTGTGTGAACAATAAATTACTACCTCCACCCAATATAAGGAGCTCTTCTCCAGCGAATTTTGTAAGTAGATTTTTTAATTCATCAAGGTTAGCAAAACGAGAAAAATGTTTTGCGTGAACTGAAATGCCGAAAGTATTGTAAGGTTTTAAATCGATATTGTTGAATGCCATGTTGCAAAATTAGCTAATATTTGCTTAACATACGGTATATAGCTTGTTGAGTTACTCTTTTTCTTAAAAATTGATAGTATAGAGATTAAAAAGTAATAGGGAAAAAGTAAAAAGTAATTTAGATCTTGTGAATCACACTTATTCCTTTTTACTTCTAACTTTTCCCTTTATACTTTTCCCTTTTACTTTTTACTTAATTTTACGGTATGCAATTCAAAAAAGTCAGCTTAGAAGAGATCAATTCCTTTAATGAAAACACCATGATGGGGTTTTTAGGTATTGAATGTGTGGAAATTGGTTCCGATTATATTGTTTCAACCATGCCAGTAGACCATAGAACTCACCAACCCATGGGATTATTGCACGGTGGAGCAAGTGTAGCATTGATTGAAAGTGTTGGTTCAATGGGGTCAACATTACTCTTAGATCTTTCAAAAGAATACCCAGTTGGTTTGGAAGTGAATGCCAATCACGTAGGTTCGATTAAATCAGGAAAAGTAAAAGCGATTGGTAAAATTGTGCATGCTGGTAGAAGCACTCATCTTTGGCAAGTGGATATTTTTGATATTGAAACGAATAAATTGATTTGCACAGGACGACTAACAATAATGGTAATTCAACGGTCTTAATTTTGGCTGATAGTTTAAAATATAGAATCCCAGGTGAATCAATCGTTGAGAAAATAGGAGAATTCAACATAGATTATGACACAAAAGAACCAAATGGTTTTGTTGTAAGTGAATTTGTCTCCAACGCAATTTATTCTTTTCAAGAAGGAATTGAAAAAGGCGAATTATCTTTTCAAACAGAAGAACCTTATATCATCTCGAAAGAAGAATATTTAAAAGATGCAGATACAGTTTTAGCCGCTTTCGATTCAACAGAACTTCAAAAAGTTGTCTTGTCGCGCATTAAAAAAGTTGATTTTGATGAATCGAAGTCAGAAAACTTGTTTCATGAACTTGTTAAAACCTATCCCAATGCTTTTGTCTATTTCATTTCAAGCAAATTATTTGGAACATGGATTGGAGCAACTCCTGAAATTCTTTTAGTGACAGCGTTGCATTCTGGTTTCACAATGGCACTTGCTGGCACAAAAAAAGCGGATGATGCTTCCGATTGGGGATCTAAAGAAAAGGAAGAACAACAATTTGTGACTGATTTTATTCAAACAGGCTTGATTGAAAACAAGTATGAAAATGTAGAGTTAAGCGGTCCGTTTGAAGTTATTGCTGGTCCAGTGAAACATTTACGCACTGATATATCATTTGATTTTGAAAATGGAAACGCACTCAAAACAATTAGAACCTTACATCCAACACCTGCTGTCAGTGGACTTCCTCAAAAGGAGGCAATTAGTCTTATTCTGGAAACTGAAAAACATGAAAGGTTGTTTTATACAGGGTTTATTGGTTTAATGAATCAGAATAAAAATCAAATCTATGTGAATTTAAGGTGTTGTCAAATCCAAAAAGGCGCAGCTTATTTATATTTAGGTGGAGGATTTACCAAAGATTCTATTCCAGAATTAGAATGGCAAGAAACAGAAAATAAAAGCAAAACCTTATTAAACATTCTACAAAAACTGTAGCTTTGGATTCAAATGATTTCAAGTAATAAAATAGGTGTTCAATTAATTGTCGAAGAATGTGTCGCGCATGGAATGAAACACGTCGTTTGTTCTCCTGGTTCGCGCAATGCACCTTTCGTAATAGCGTTTGATGAGCACCCAGAAATAAATTGTTATGTCGTTCATGATGAGAGAAGTGCTGCTTTTTTCG
>JBILYS010000389.1:0-2552 GCA_044377625.1 Crocinitomicaceae bacterium | reverse complement strand
AAACATTCTAAAATATTCATAAGACATCATTTTGACATAATTTCCAGTATACACAACTGAAATTTGTGTCGCAGGCATACCTCCAAACATTGAGTTTGTCCAAAGTGCTTCCTCACCAGTGTTATTGCGAAAACGATCTGTTTCATGGGATGCACCAAGCCATTGTTCAACATCATGCTGCTTTAATCCGTAACCATCAACTTGTGGTTTAAAATAGATTGTGGCTAGAATCAGGATAAATGCAACAACTGCAAAATGAATCCAATTTTTAATAAAAAATGCTTTTACGTTCATAGTCTAAAAATATGTGTGAAATTAATAAAAGACAGTTGCAAAACACTCATTTTTATAGATTTTTTTAAGCAATTGACTTTCAAAAACTGCGTTATTATCAATTTGACTCGTCACATGTTTACCATAAATTGAATTCAAAGAATTAACAACTAGTAAACCCTTTAGTGCTTTTATCCGCTATTTCTGCAGGAACTTTTTTTATTTTCATTCCCCCGCTGAACTCGCTATTAGGCGCAGAAACTCGTCCAAAATATTCTTTGCTAATTTGAAGTAACTATTTTTCTAATTTATTATCTCCATTGGTTTTCCTATTATTCATCTTGTCAATTGAAAATATCAATCAAAAAATTCACTGGAATGATTCTTGCATGTTTTTTAATCGAATTGAACTTATTTCAAAAACTGTTGTAATCAATCAAAAACTAACTTATGAAATTAATTTTCGCATTGGTATTTCTTCTTATTTCAAGTCTTTCTTTTGCTGCGGATTTAGAAGAATCTATTCTCACGTATACTGTTGATAGCATTGTAAAGGATCCAACTTTAAAAAGTAATGAATCTGCTTTTACATTTTCATTTCACAATTTCTCTTTCGATAAAAACAACCGCGATGTTCTATATGCGTATAACGGTATTGAAAAAATTGCGACTTTAAATACGTTCAATCAATTCACTTTAAATCTTCCTTCCACTAGTTATAAATTCGATTTTTTTTATTCAAATGTTTATTATGAAATCCACACAGATTCATTGAAAATAAAATCTCAAGAAAGAATGTATGTTTCCGTTTATTGGCAACGAGCTGAAAGAATGATTCAAGTTGAAAAACCTGTTATTTATTTATATCCTGAAACCCCAACAATCGTTGAGGTTAAGGTTTTGCCGAAAGGTGATTTAACGTTTATGTATCCTGCATATAATGATGGTTGGAAAGTAAGTGCAAACCCTTCTGGTGAGCTTGAAATTGGGCAGAATAAATACAACTATCTATTTTGGGAATCATCTCAACAAATTGAAGATTTCATGATTGATTGGGGAACAGGTTTTATTGTTGAAAAAGAAAACACCATCGCTTTTTTAGAAGAAAAACTAAATGAATTTGGATTAAATGATTCAGAAAAAGCAGATTTTATCACTTTTTGGGGTCCACAATTAGTTAAAAACCCAAAGAACTTTATACAATTTGTTTTGAACGATGATTGCGAGCGTTTTGCTGATTTAGCAATTTCGCCAAAACCAGATCATCTTTATCGAATTTATATTCTTACAGCTCCTTTGGCGGCAAATGAAATCATGTTGATCAAAGAACAGCAATTAGCAAAAATTAACCGTTCAGGATTTACTGTTATTGAATGGGGAGGAAGTACGATTTCGAAACCAACTAAAACCGTTGCTTGTTATACCGAAAACTAAAATTTTTATGAAAAACATTGCTCTTACTTTCTGCCTTTTTACCTTTTACGTGGCTTTTGCATCTCAAGATAAAGGACTTTACATGCAATATAGAATTGACAGCACACAATTTGACAAAAGTTTAAAATCAAATGAATCTGTCTTTTCTTTTACGTTTTACAATTTGACCGAAACACACGTTAATCCAAAAACTGAACTTTTATTTTCTTTTAATGGTGTGAACCAACATACCAAATTAGATGCGCAAAATCATTTTGATTTAAATACAAAACCAGGATCTTACGCCTTCGTTTTCTATTATTCTTCCGACTATTATGAAATCTATACAGATTCAATAGTTGGTAAGTCACAACATAAAACTTATGTTTCGATCTTTTTTCAAAAGGCAGAAGAGCAAATGATTATGGTTGATAAACCAGTGATTTATTTGTATCCAGAAAATCCACTTTTAGTAAATGTAAAAGTTAATCCAAAAGGTAAATTCACGTTTACTTATCCAACATATGAAAATGGATGGGAAGTAACTGCAAGTCCAAATGGAGAATTAAAGATTGGTGATAACCAGTATAACTATCTTTTTTGGGAAGCTGCTCAAGATAATTTGGAAGAGCTTTTCGATTTTTCTACTGGATTTATTGTTGACAAAGAAAATACCGTTTCTTTTTTAGAAGAGCGACTTACCGAATTTGGATTAAATGACAAAGAAAAAGCTGATTTCATAACTTTCTGGGGACCACAATTAATGAAAAATGAGCATTCTTTTGTGCATTTTGTCACGAACGAAGATTGCAATCAATTTGCAGAATTAGAAATCACTCCAAAACCAGATCACATTTACCGTTTGT
>JBILYS010000388.1:0-2554 GCA_044377625.1 Crocinitomicaceae bacterium | reverse complement strand
AATTAAAATTTGATCGTGGAGTATTGGAACCAAGTAAAAAAACCGAAAGTTTTTGAGATTTATTAAAATTATTGAACAACAATTCTCCTTCATAGAAATTATTGAAATCAGAGGCGCCAGAAATTCTTCCAAAATAACCTTTTTTCGCGGCTTCCTTAAGTTTGAGATCCATAACTTGGATCGTCTCAGCTTCTCCATCAGCTGCATTTTCGTTTTTTGTTTCGTAAACTTCAACGGTTTTGATACCGTCGGCACTTAGGTTTTTTGTAGCAATAGTTGGGTCAGTTCCGAAAAACTCATCTCCATCCACAAAAACCTTACTGATTTCTTTCCCTTGAACTTTAATTGAACCATTTTTTTCAACTGTGATACCAGGAAGTTTTTTTAACAAGTCTTCTACAACTGCATTCTGACCAACTTTAAATGAGTCGGCAACATAAACCAGCGTATCTCCACGAAAGTAAATAGGATTTTTATTAGCATAAATGACGACTTCTTGAATCTCCTTGGCTTTTGATTGCAGCCGAATAGTTGGAATTTCTATTTCATTATTTTCTTTGCTCCCAAATATAAAATACGATTTATCATCAAATCTGAAATGCGAAACTATTAAATTGAACGTGTCAATTGGAATGTTTTTTAAATCGAATTTACCTTGTTCATTTGTTCGAGTATAACCGAGTAACAAAGAATCTTTTATTCGAACTGCGATGACAATTGCATCTGTTAATTTGTTGGCACCAGTAGAATCGTAGACAACTCCTGAAATTTTCATGTTTTGAGAAAATCCTGTAAAACAAATGGAAATGAATAACAGGAAAAGTAAAGGTGTTTTCATCAAAGTAATTTCGTAATTGCCAAGTATAAGTTTAATTTATTGATTTGTTACGTATGCCAAATTTCAAATACTATCAGTTCTATGTGTCCTATGTTCCTATGTGGTTCAAAACTTGAATCCCAAATCCCCTTAACGCTTCTCAATCTCCGCCAAACTTTCCATTTTCTTTTTCGCAAGAAATCCTTTTACATCTTCAAAATGTTCTTTTACCCGTTTGTTTCCAAATTCGAACACTTTCGTTGCTAAGCCATCCAAGAAATCCCTGTCATGTGAAACAAGAATTAACGTCCCATCAAAATTGCGCAAAGCATCCTTAATGATATCTTTTGTTTTCATATCTAAGTGATTCGTAGGCTCATCAAGAATCAAAACATTCACTGGTTCAAGTAATAATTTGATCATTGCCAAACGTGTTCTTTCTCCTCCAGATAAAACTTTTACTTTTTTAGCACTACTATCTCCACCAAACATAAAAGCGCCTAAAATGTCTCTTATTTTAGTTCGAATATCACCAACCGCAATTTCATCAATTGTATCAAAAACACTTAAACTTTCATCTAATAATGCTGCTTGATTTTGAGCGAAATAACCAATTTGAACTTTGTGACCAATTTCCAATGATCCAGTAAAGTCAATCTCTTTCATAATCGCTTTAATCATTGTCGATTTTCCTTCACCATTTTTTCCAACAAAAGCAACTTTTTCACCTCTTTCAATGGACAATGAAGCCTTTTCAAAAACCGTATGTTTACCATATGTTTTAGTCAATTCGTTTACAACGACAGGGTAATTTCCAGAACGAATTGCAGGAGCGAATCTTAATTTTAAGGCTGAAGAATCAATTTCATCCACTTCAACAATATCGAGTTTCTCTAGCATTTTAACACGCGATTGAACTTGATTTGTTTTGGAATAAGTTCCTTTAAATCGGTCTATGAAATCTTGTGTGTCTGATATGTATTTTTGTTGATCATCGTATTGTCTTTGTTGCTGTTCCCTGCGTTCTTGACGCAACTCTAAATAATGGGAATATTTTGCTTTGTAATCATAAATACGACCTGTTGTTATTTCAATTGTACGAGTCGTAATATTATCAACGAAAGCTCTATCATGCGAAATAACTACAACAGCTTTAGCATTATTTACCAAGAAATCTTCCAACCATTCAATCGAATCAATATCCATGTGATTCGTAGGCTCATCCAAAAGAATAAGATCTGGCTTTTGCAAAAGTATTTTTGCTAATTCGATTCGCATTCTCCATCCACCGCTAAATTCAGATGTTGATCGTGTAAAATCTTCTCTTAAAAAACCTAACCCAAATAATACTTTTTCAACCTCAGCCTCGTAGTTAATTTCTTCCATTGAGTAAAATTGTTCACTCAACTCAGAAACTTGTTCAATGATCTTCATATACTCTTCCGACTCGTAATCTGTTCGAGTTGTAAGTTCAGTATTCAATGCTTCAATTTGATCTTTCATTGTGAAGATTTCTTGAAATGCTTTTGATGTTTCTTCAAAAACAGTTGCATCGTCTTTTGTTAATAAATGCTGTGGTAAATAAGCGATTACAGATCCTTTCGGCGCATTAACATTTCCTCTATTTGGTTTGTTAACCCCAGCAAGAATTTTTAACATCGTGGATTTTCCAGCCCCATTTTTACCCATAAGGGCAATTTTATCTGTTTCATTTATTACAAAAGAAACATCACTAAA
>JBILYS010000387.1:0-2562 GCA_044377625.1 Crocinitomicaceae bacterium | reverse complement strand
AGTGAAGCAACAAAAACACTGTTCTTGACCTATTTCCCAAAAATTGAAAAGCTCAAAAAGCCAGACCAAGAAACACCTTACGATGCCGTATTAAGTTGGTTTTTTGAAGCGGATTCATTTGAATTGGAAGATGAACTGGATCAAGAATCTTATGCTTCTGCATTGAATGATATTGAACCGTTGAAGAAACTTATTCTGAAATACCAACCAAACGTTGCTGCGATTGACATGCCCTTTTTAATGGAATTTGTCTTGTGGGCCTTGGTAGATTTGAAACAATTATCAAAACGCAGAACTGCAAACGGAATGTCTTTCAATGACCTTTATGATAATTTGTTGAAGGGAATATGATTAAACAATTTGGAGGAAAAATTACACCCCTTGAACTAGCAAATTATAGCCGATCGAAACATTGGGATGGGAAAAAATTCAACAACTTGGAAGAGACAAAAATGGATATTCCATTCAGAGCCTTCCCTAAACTTTTATTCTCACAGCTATTCAAAAAGAAGCAACGTCTTCCATTACAAGAAATAAAAGTTCCACCTTTTAACGCAACTTCGTTTTTAGCTCCCGCTGAACACATGAAATTTATTTGGTATGGTCATTCGGCGATTTTGATGCGTGTAAAAAACAAAACTATCCTCATTGATCCAATGCTTGGTCCAGACGCTGCGCCCATTGCTCCATTTTCCATAAAACGCTTTAACTCCGTTTCAACAGCACTCATTTCTGATTTCCCCGAAATAGATGTGCTACTTATGTCGCATGATCACTATGACCATTTGGATTTGAAAAGCATCCAACTATTAAAAGGTAAAGTGAAAAATTATTATGTGGCTTTGGGAGTTGGGAGACACTTAATCAGTTGGGGAATCGAGCCATCTGCTATCACAGAATTTGACTGGTGGGAGAAAAACAGTTTTGAAGACATTGATTTCACCTTCACACCTACCCGTCATTTTTCGGGTCGAGGAATGAGAGATCGTTTCCAAGGACTTTGGGGAGGATGGGTAATCAAAACGGATACTGAAAACAATTGGTTTAGTGGCGATGGTGGCTATGGAACACATTTCAAGGAAATTGGCAATCAATTGGGCCCTTTTGACTTTGCTTTTATGGAGTGTGGCCAATACAATAAATTATGGCGTCCCATTCACTTATTTCCAGATGAATGCATTCAAGCTGCTCTAGATGCTCAAGCAAAAAATATAATGCCCGTTCATTGGGGAAGTTTTAATTTATCGGATCACAGCTGGACAGAACCAGCAAATCAATTTGTTGAAGCGTGTGAAAAAAGTGCAATCCCCTATCTGACACCAATGATTGGTCAATTGATAACGCCAATCAGTCAAAAGGAAAATTCACATTGGTGGAGATAATTACAGCGACTGGTTATTTCTTTTTCGTGAAAAGCGCATCACTCAAACCTGTATTGACTTTATAATCCGTCAATGTTATCGTGATGACCCCTTTGTTATTGGGTTTAACTTTTTTATCAGTTGTGGTTTTATTGATGTCTGCAGCAACACTTTTCGGTAGTTTAAAGGCTTTGACGTCAATCTCGAAAACCAATTGACTTGGTAAACCAAAACTCACTTTATCACCATACGTATACGTCGTGTTCACTGATCCATTGCTTTTGGTCGTGATTTGTGATTTCATAATAACCGAACGTTTTGTGTCGATCCATAATTTTGCAAGTACAATTTCACTGCTTTCGCCATTTGGTATAACCGTAATTAATTTGGTCATTACACCACCAATTTTCGAAGTGTCTCCTGCTACCGCTATATAGGATTTCTTATTTGCTAGAAACGTATTTATTTCCGTGAATCCTTGTTTTGGAAGGATGACAATCCCCTTCGAAACTACTTTGAACTTATCTTTCTGCTTGAAATAGATAGTTGCTTTAGAAGGTAAGATTTTGATCATGGGAATGTTTGCTTTCACGTTAGCAGTCACCGTGTAATCTTTTACGGTGTTCAGCTTTGTGACAACTTTACTTAGAATATCATTCACTTCTTGGGCTGTAACACCAAATTGAATTGCTATGATTAAGAGGGTAAGGAACTTTTTCATCAGGATGTAATGTCTTTTTTATTGAATTTGTATACAGCAATTGCTACGAGAACGACGTTGTGCACAACGAGAATAACAATCGATTGGATTATCGAAGAAAAAGGAACAGGATCTTCAAAGAAACTGCGCCAGGATGCCATGTGTGTAGTGAAAAGATAAGGTTTAATGTTGTCGAAAACGGTAACATCCAGACTGCCAATGATGGTAAACAAAATAATGATAGCCATTGTGGAGACAATTGGTCCGATTGAGTTTTCTGCAAACGCCGACAATGCAATAGAGAGTGTTGAAACGGTTAAAAGTGACAAGAATGCAACACAAAACCCAAGTCCAAAACGCCACAAAATATCTGCATCTTGCAAGATGACTAAACCATCACTGTTGAGTACAATTAAATCACCCGTTCCAAAAATTTGCCGTGAAACGAACAAAGCAATAAAGCCAAGCCATAATGTCAAAAACATGGTGTAAATTGCACCA
>JBILYS010000068.1:0-7503 GCA_044377625.1 Crocinitomicaceae bacterium | reverse complement strand
ATAATTATCAAATTACCATTTATGCGCATACACAACTTTCGATGCAAGTATGTGGGGACAAGTTGGCAAAACCTATTATTTAACGGTCGCATTTGAAGGAAAAACATATACTTCATCAACTACAATAATGCCAGCCACTACTTTTGATAATTTATATTGGAAACCAGATGGAACGTTAACTGATTACGGATATTCTTGGGCAACACTTTCTGATACGCCTAATCAATATGACTCATATAAATGGGAAGTAAAACGAATCAATGTTGGCATTGATGGACAACCAATCGATGCCGGTTATACAAAAACGTATAGTCCTGTTTTTGATGATGATTTCTTTGATGGATTAACATTTGATTTCTTTTATGAAAACCCTATGGTTTGGGACGACCCAACTGTTCCAGACGAATACAAAGGATATTACCATTTAGGTGATTCTGTTGTCGTAAAACTGTCAAAAATGGATAGAGATGTGTTCAATTTCTTTGAGAAAAAATACATTCAAATGTCTACAGCTGGAAATCCTTTTGCTACACCGACGAATATTCCAACTAATATTGTTGGAGGTGCTTTGGGTGTTTGGGCAGGATTTTCGACATCGTATGACACGTTGTATTGCTTACCTTAAGGATGAATTAATAGTACTTCTCTCCTATTAAATAATTCTGAACGTAATCTTTTACTCCTTCTTCTAGGGTATGGAAACCTCCTTGATATCCAGCTTCTAACATTTTATTCATATCCGCTTCAGTGAAATACTGGTATTTATCGCGAATATCAAGTGGTGTGTCAATAAATGAAATATTCTCAGGAACATCCATACTTTTAAAGGTGTTTTTTGCCAAATCTAAGAATGGACGCGCTTTACCAGAACCTAAATTGTAAATACCCGAATTTGGTTGTTTTTCCATTAGAAACAAACATACTTCAACGACATCCTTGACATAAACGAAATCGCGAAGTTGCCCTCCATCCGTATAATTTGGATTATGTGAACGGAACAATTTCATTCCACCATTTTCATTTATTTGACGGAAAGCATGAAAAATAACACTTGCCATTCTTCCTTTATGGTATTCATTTGGGCCATAGACATTGAAGAATTTCAAACCAGCCCAAAATGGAGGATGTTGCGTTTGTTTCAAAACCCATTTATCAAAATCATTTTTAGAATCTCCGTAAGGATTCAACGGAACTAAATTCTCAATTTGTGCATGATCATCCTTGTATCCAAATTCTCCTAAACCATACGTTGCTGCTGAACTAGCATACACTAAAGGAATTGAAAATTTCACACATGCATTCCAAACATCTTTGGAATAATTAAGGTTCAATTCATCAAATATCTTGGTGTCAAATTCAGTAGTATCAGTTCGTGCACCGATGTGGTAAATCATTTCAACCTCATCACCAAAATCATTCAACCAAGCAATGAAATCTTTACGACCAACTTTTGCTGTGATTGATTTACCTTCCAAATTGTGATCTTTTTCAGTTTTCGAAAAATCATCTACTACAATAATATTTGTGTGTCCTGCTTTGTTTAAGCGACTCACCAAACAGCTTCCAATAAAGCCTGCTGCTCCTGTAACTATAATCATACGTTGGATTTGGGATTTTTTATTTGGAGAATTAACTCTCTGTTCAGCAAGTATCCTCCCCCTTTATCCCCCTCCGAAGGGGGAAGTTAAAACAAACCGTTTATTTCAGCATCGATAGCATTAATGATTTTCCCTAAGTCCTCTTGACTTTCAGGAAAACGATTGTTATCAACATCGATAATTAATAATTTGCCTTTATCGTATGTTGAAATCCATGCTTCATAACGTTCATTTAAACGCTTCAAATAATCCAAACGAATACTTTCTTCGTAATCACGACCACGTGTTTGAATTTGATTTACTAATGTTGGAACACTTGCTCTCAAATAAATCAATAGATCTGGAGAGGACACAAAAGAATCCATCAAGTTAAACAAAGAGAAATAGTTTTCAAAATCTCGTGTTGTCATCAAACCCATTGAATGTAGGTTTGGTGCAAAGATGAACGCATCTTCATATATCGTGCGATCTTGAATGACGTTCTTATCTGTTTCTTGAATTTCTTGAATTTGAGTGAATCGACTGTTCAAATAATAAATCTGAAGGTTGAACGACCAGCGTTGCATGTCTTCATAAAAATCATTTAAGTATGGATTGTGTTCTACATCTTCAAAATGCGTTTCCCATCCGTAATGCTTAGCCAACATCTTTGTTAGCGTAGTTTTACCTGACCCAATATTTCCAGCGACTGCGATATGCATATTCATTCAAATTTAGACTGACTAAATTACTACAATTGATTTAATTCACAAGGATTAATTGCGTAAAGTAAGTGAGTATTTTAATATTTTATTCTCCGTACGAAAATAGAAAAATTTACCCGACAATTTTACCTCTTGGATGCCGATTGTTGGTAACTCGATAAAATCATTTGTTGATTCATTAATTTGACGAATATTTAATTTATCATTCAACAATAAAACAAACGATTTATCCTTTATGCTCAAGCTTTTGAAAAAATCAAATTTATAGGTTCTAATTAAAGAGCCATACAAATCAAATTCAAAAATTATCCTAGAGGAATCTATTAAAAATAAATGATTTTCCACTTCTTGAATTGACTCAATTTGATTCATATTCAAAATACCTTTTAAATTTTTTATTTCTTGAAATTGATTGGTTCCATTTAAGCTTAAGAGCAACAACTTTGAATTGAGTTGATCCACCACCCACAATTTATCTGATTGACCAGAAATAGCTATATGTGATGCATTTCCAATATCGAAATTTGATAAATCCAAACATTCTTCACTTAATGTCAAGGTATTATCGAGAATACAAACAGTCTGTTGCTCTTCTGAAAAAGTTACCAATTTCATCGTATTGATAGATTGAATTTCCTTGATTCTACCGAACGATTTTATACTTTGTGAAAATTTTAAAACACCTGTAGAATCGAATTTTTGAAGAACTTTATTTTTGGCGATATACACATTTCCCAAAACATCAACGGACCAAATATCATCTTGGTTGATTAAATATTCTCCATTTTTCTCCCAATACAAAGAATCAAAAATCTGTGCTTGAAATTTTGATATTGAAATTGCAAAAAATAAGAGGATCAGGATTGTCTTCACTTTATTCTACTTTATTTTGATGTGTGCCATTTGAACCAATATTTGTTCCAAAATAACTCTATTATTTGAAAGTCGTGGAATTTTATTTTGTCCACCTAATTTCCCTTCGGATTTCAACCAATTATCAAAAGTACCATTTTCTGCAATTTTAATTATTGGAGGATTTAATACCATATTATTGTACCTTTTTGCGTCGTAATCAGAATTGATTTCTCTCAATTTTTCATCTAATAATATTCCAAAACGATTCAAATCTTCGGGTGCTTTGATAAATTCGATTAACCATTCATGCCCGCCGTGTTCAACACTTGTCATATAAACAGGACACGCAGTATAATCTCTAATTTGAGAATCCGTTTTACTACAAGCATACGCTATTGCTAGCTCGGAATTGTCGACTATTAACTCTTCTCCAAATGTATTGATGAAGCTTTTAGTTCTTCCTGTGATTTTGAAGCGAAATGGATTTAGTGATGTGAATTGAATTGTATCACCAATAATATAGCGCCACAATCCTCCATTCGTTGAAATAACTAAAGCGTAATTAACACCTAATTTAACCTCTTCAAGATTAACAATTTCCGTTGATTTCGTTCCCTCAAAAGAAGTCATTGGAATGAATTCGTAATAAATGCCATAATCCAACATCAACAACAATTCGTTTGAATCCAATTGATCTTGAATTCCAAAAAATCCTTCAGATGCATTATATGTTTCCACATAATTCATATTAGGATCGGGAATTAATTTCTTGAATTGCTCTTTATACGGTTCGAAATTTACGCCACCATGCATGAATAATTCCAAATTTGGCCAAACCTCTTTTAAATTATTTTTACCCGTAATTTCAAGTATTCTATTTGCTAGAACCATTGTCCAACTTGGCACGCCCACAATGATGTGAACATCTTCATTCATGGTACTTAAAGCCATTTTTTCAATTTTTGATTCCCATTCATTCATGAGAATAATCTCTTTAGAAGGGGTTCTTCTAATGCCAGCCCACCAGGGTAAATTCTTGACGATGATTGCGGAAATATCTCCAAAATAGGAATCTGTGCTATTCGGATTATCCTCTGTTGAACCTCCAACAATGAGGTGTTTTCCATTGTATAGTTTTCCGTTTGGATGATTATTATAATAAATTGCAAGAAGGTCTTTTCCTCCTTTATAATGACAATCTTCTAACGATTCTTTAGTTACTGGTATTAATTTACTTCTAGTGCTTGTTGTGCCAGATGACTTTGCAAACCATTTTGTTTCTGTAGGCCATATTAAATTTTGTTCGCCATTCATTAATCGTTCAATGATTGGTTGAACATCAGCGTATTCTTGCAAAGGAACTTGATTCTTGAATTCTTGATAGGATCTAATTGAAAAGAATTTTTTTTCAATTCCCCATTTGGTATTTAATCCAGATGCAATTAATTTTTCAAATGTTTCTTGCTGAACTTCAAACGGATACTTTTTGAATAAATCAATTTGATGAATTCTTTTTTTTATTATCCAAGCAAAAATTGAATTGAAAGGCATCCTAAAATGATTGAAAAGTTATTACTGAAAATTACATCTTTAAAATGTACTATTTACAAGAAAAAACTCAAAAAAAAAGCCATCCGCCATTGGCGCGACAGCTTAACTTATTTTCTGGAGAATGGGATTAACCCCAAATCATGATCCAAGTAATCACAGCAAGAACGAAAATTGTATAAATTGTACCTATTGCTGCAGTTGAACCTTCGAAGAAATTATCTGACATAATCGTTGTTTTTTATCAAAAGTAAAAAATTAATCGAACGGAAATCATAGAACTAACAACTTTTTTTAATTTCTTTCATAAAAAAAGCCATCCGACAGCTGACGGATGGCTTCTAAATCTTATGACTAAATCTTTAATCTCTTGAACCTAAAATTCTTAAAAGAGAAAGGAAAAGGTTGATAAACAATATATACAATTGCAATCCACCAATCAATGACAACTTACTTCTATCTAACCCAGACAAAGAAGTGTCTTGCGCGGTACCTTTTAATTGCTGCATATAATAAGCCGTTAAGCCCGTAAATACAAAAACACCAATAACAGAAATCACAAAACCCATCATGTCACTTTGCATGAAAATATTCACGATTCCAGCAATAAAAATACCGATAAAAAGCATGTACATTAAACTACCGAACTTCGTTAAATCTGTTTTAGTTGTATATCCTAAAATGGCCATTCCAGCAAATGCACCCGCAGACACAAAGAATGTAGAAATAATTGAAGGCATTGAGTAAACAATAAAAACGGTACTCAAACTTAAACCCATTAATGACGAATACGCTATAAATAAAATCATTAAAACAACCAATGATAGTCGTCTATAAGCCATTTGAATCAATAAACCTAAACCTAAAGGAGCAAACATTACCACATAAAAAAGTGGGGAAATCCCTCCTGTTGCAGTTAGAAAATATTTCACAAAGAAAACAGGCATTGACCTTCCATCATCAAAAACAATTTGCTCACCAGTACCAACCATATAAGCGATGATCCCTGAGATTCCTAATGCGGCAAACATGTAGCCGTAAACATCTCTAAAAAATTCTTTGGTTATCTCTTTTGTATAACCGTCGTGTTGATCAATTATCTCATTCATCGTTAATGTAATTTTGCTTGAACTAAATTAATAAATTCTTTTCTTGTTGCATCATTATTCATGAATAATCCTGTAAATGCACTTGTAGTTGTTACAGAATTTTGTTTTTGAACTCCTCTCATCTGCATACACATGTGTGAACATTCAATAACAACAGCAACTCCTTTAGGATTCAACGTTCTTTGTATACAATCTCTAATTTCA
The DNA here is from genome assembly GCA_044377625.1 of Crocinitomicaceae bacterium. Classification (GTDB taxonomy): domain Bacteria; phylum Bacteroidota; class Bacteroidia; order Flavobacteriales_D; family Crocinitomicaceae; genus M0103. The sequence goes on along the minus strand of JBILYS010000068.1, from coordinate 1,485 downwards.
ATGGTAAGTCTTTCTTGCACTTGCAATCTTCTTGAATAAGCATCAACTACTCTTGGTACTTTACTTAAACCAACAATCTTACCATCTGGAATATAAGCAACATGTGCTTTTCCAAAAAATGGCAACATGTGATGTTCACACATGGAATAAACTTCGATGTCTTTGACAATAACCATTTCAGAATATTCTTCGTGAAATATCGCTTGTTTCATCAAGTCATCAGGATTGATATCGTATCCATGTGTTAAATATTGCATTGCTTTTGCCATACGTTCAGGCGTTCTCAACAATCCTTCTCGTTCTGGGTCTTCACCAATTTTAGAAAGAACCTCTTTGTAATGTTTCGCTAAATCGTTTGTTATTTTATCGTCGTACATGTTGTTTATTTATTCAAAAACAATTAGAACTTAAAAAGGTTCTTTACCTCCAAAATATTCAACGTAATTATTTTCTGTTTCAACCAATTTGATTTTTACAAGTTCACCACCAGCTTTGGCAATTGGTTCTTTGATTCTTGCCCAAATTTGAATGGCCATGTTTTCTGTAGAAGCAAGCATTCCAGCTAAAAAAGGCACATCTAAATTTAAATTTTTATGGTCTAATGCTTCTACTACTTCGTCTTTCAAAATTTGACTTAACTCTTTCAAATTGATGACAAATCCCGTATTTTCATTTGGAACTCCTTTCACAGTAACATAAATAGAAAAATTATGCCCATGCCAGTTTTTATTGCTGCATTTTCCAAAAACTTCCCAGTTTTTCTCTTCTGACCAATCTTCTCTCCACAATTTGTGAGCTGCATTGAAGGTCTCTCTTCTTGTAATATATATTGTTTTCACACTATTCAATTAAAACACAAAGATAGTTAGAATTTGGAATTTGAAATTCGGAATTCGGAATTCACAATCGCAAATCTTATCTTTGCACCATGGAAGAACGTTTGGACAAGATTATTTTACAGCGCAAATTAGTAACAACTAGAGTGCGAGCAGAGAAAATAATTCGTGAAGTTGGGGTAAAAGTAGATGGGAAATTGGTTACAAAAACCGGTAAAAAATTCCCTATCGATTGCGTTATTGAGATGATTGAAGAAGAAATTCCTTGGGTTTCAAGAGGCGCTTTGAAATTATTGGAAGCGATTGAAAACTGGAAACCAACGATTCAAGATGGTGTTTTTATGGATATTGGTGCGTCAACCGGCGGATTTACGGAAGTATTATTGCAAAATGGTGCGACCCGTGTTTACTCAGTTGACGTTGGAAAGAATCAATTACATCCTCGTTTGAATGATGATGAACGTGTTGTTAATCTTGAAAAAACGCATGTTCGAGAATTAACGGCAAATATTATTAAAGAACCTATTGACGGTTGTGTTGTAGATGTTTCTTTTATTTCATTAGGGAAAATATTTCCATTTATCCACTCTTTTTTAAAGCCGAATGGCTATGTTATAGCGCTTGTTAAACCACAATTTGAAGTTGGTAA
>JBILYS010000386.1:0-2577 GCA_044377625.1 Crocinitomicaceae bacterium | reverse complement strand
GTGAAAAACAAAATACCGAGTCCCAACATAGCAGCTCCTTTTTCACCCAATTTTTTAACCAATTTTCCAGACAAAGCACCTTGCACAATTCCAAAACAAATTCCAACAACTGCTAGAGACATTCCCACATTCTTGGCTGTCCAATCGAATTTTGTCATGGTATAATAATTCCACGATGAGTGCACAGACATATTCGTCAGAATCACTAAAAAGCTGACAACAAATAGGTATTTTAGTTTTTTAAATCGATTCATTTGAAGCAGTGCTCCTAAAGGATTTGCTCGTATCCATTCAAATTTTCTTCGTCGATCAACAGGTAGCGATTCTTTTAAAACAACCAAACCGTAAAAGAAATTAATCAAGGAGAAAATTGCGGCAGCTAAAAATGGTGCACGAGGACCAAAATCGACTAATAAACCTCCTATTGCTGGACCTACAACAAAACCAATTCCAAAAGCAGCTCCTATCATTCCAAAATTTTGGGCTCTTTTTTCAGGGGAAGAAATATCTGCTATATAAGCAGCTGCCGTTGTATAACTAGCTCCAAAAATTCCAGATATTGCTCGTCCTACGACCAGCCAAAATAAATCAGGAGCAAAAAACATCACTAAATAATCCAAGCCCATTCCAAGAACAGAAATCAATAATATTGGTCGACGGCCGAATCGATCACTTAAATTCCCAACAAGCGGCGAAAACAAAAATTGCATTAGAGCATAAGAACCCATTACCACGCCATAATATTTCGATGATTCAGTGATTGACACATGTGCCGTTTCTGAAACTAAGGTTGGAAAAGATGGAATTATAATTCCCAAGCCAATAGAATCAAGGCAAATGGTGATGAGAATGAAAATTAATGCTGATTTTGAATTCAATAATGACATAGAATACGAAGATCGGAAAAAATAGGTGAAAGAAAAAACCATTTCAACTAATGTTGAAACTGACTTATTAATAGGTTTGGATAATTAATGGGTATGACCTCCTGATTAAATTGTTTATCATCAAACTTTTAAGCAAAAAATAAACGCTATTTATTTAAAATAAATTTGCTGTTTTACTAATAAATTCTTAATTTACAAGTTCATTTTAAAACTTCAAAAAGTGAAGGAGACAGGGTTATTTATTTTTATTATATTTTTAACATTTTCATGTAAGAAAGGAAATATTTCGAATGTAGACTGTCCTAGCGGAATTGTTTCATTTTCGGCTCAGGTTCAACCATTAATTAATCAAAACTGCAATACTTCCGGTTGTCATGGATATATTAATCAAGCGCCCTTTCAACTTTTAACGCATCAACAAATAGATTCTGCCACAAACTACTGTAACTTACTATTATCCATTAAGCATCAAACTCCAATACCAATGCCAAGGATTGATCCACTACTTCCAGATGCATATCAACTTTCAGATTCGATTATACAAATTATTGAATGCTGGATTAATCAAGGGAGACAGAACAATTAGTAGTTATCAAAACCCTTTAAAGTCTGTTGGGCACTGGTACATAGCTTTCTTAGACTGTTTAGCCTGCGATTTCTTAAGAATATATCGGTTATCAAGATTATAAATTAAACTCAATTCATTTGTTCCGAATGAGGAAGTTCTCAATTTCGAGATGGTAAAATCGATGCTATAGGTTAACTTTAAATATCTTTCATTTTGAAGCGGAAGATTGAGTCCTATGGAAACGATAAAGGCATCATAGCTCTTACTTGAAAAAGCAAAGGTTCTATTTCTGAACCATAGACCTAATGTAACTGGTTTCTTTGCGAAATACATACCTAATGTGACTGTCTGAAACTCATTTTGCAATTCATAAATAAAACCGGGTGAAATAATTAATTTGTTCACCAAAATATTGGAATTATAATGAACAACAAACTTCATCGGTAAGTAGTTTTTATCCAATAAAAAAGCATCTTTTGGTTTGTTCAGGTGGTGTATAGCAAAACCAGCTGTATGAGCCGCGCGTTTAAAACCTTTGTTAATTTTATTGCGATGATTAAATCTTATAGCTACACCAGCATTAAAATCTGGGTATAAAATATTTCTAAAATTTGGTGAAATAAACTGCGTTGCATTCACTTTTCCATATACCTCATCTAATTGGTCAGAAAAAACCATTCGAGACCAATCAATACTTTTGTTAACTAAACCGCCTGAAGCACCAAACTGTAAAATGAATTTTTTTGTTTCAACAGGCCTATATGAATAGGATAAATATCCAGCTTGAGTTCGAAGCATGCCATCTCCTGCAGCATCACTAAATCCAAGAACAGAAAAGCCCATACTCTCAATAACTTTCCCTTCAAAAGCAGCAACAAATGAATTGAATTTACCTGGAATTGGAGTCCATTGATTTCTAGCATTCACAGTATATGTATACCCATTTCCTATTGCGGTCATAGCGGGATTGTAATAGATCCCATTGTTGTAAAACTGAGAAAAATTTACATCTTGAGCTGTTCCTAAAAATGCTAGAAAAAAAGAAATAGGAACCATTAAAAATCTTAGAACATTCATAATCATCTATCTTATTACTGTTACAGTGCCTGATCTTTTGATCTT
>JBILYS010000385.1:0-2580 GCA_044377625.1 Crocinitomicaceae bacterium | reverse complement strand
ATGAAATCAATTGGGAAATCCTCTTAAATGGAATTGAATTACAATATATTCAAACAGATTTTAGGTTAACAACTATTACTCAATTTCTAAGTATTCAAAAGCATTTTCAAAACAATTTTCCAACTACCTTAAAATTCTCTGTTGATTTTTTACAACTTGATCATTCCGAACAATTGTTTAATGCTCTTTCGGAAGAAATGAGAAGTGTACAACGACCTTTTTGCCTGATTGATGGATATTCAATTCAACAAACTGGTGCAACAACATGGCAAGAAATTGCTTTTATACTCGCTACTGGTCATGAATATCTTGTCAAATTGATTGAAAAAGGGTTCACCATTGATGAGGCAGCTGCTTGTATCCATTTTTCAACTGGAATCGGTTCAACCTATTTTTATGAAATCGCAAAAATCAGAGCTTTAAAAAAAGCTTGGTCCTTGATAATCAAAAACTACAATCCAATACACGCTTGTTCATACAACTGTTCAATAACTGCAATCATTGGGTTTATGAATAAATCATTGAAAGACCCTCACACCAATTTATTAAGGCAAACAACAGAAGCAATGTCAGCAATTGCAGCGGGAATTGAAACAATAATTGTAATGCCGTATGATGCTGAATCAATTAGTGGAACAAGTATCTTGGCAGAACGAATGGCACTGAACATTTCTTTAATTTTAAAAGAGGAAAGTTATTTCGAAGCAGTGATTGACCCTTTAGGAGGAAGTTATGCGTTGGAAGACTTAACAGAACAAATTGGAGCGAAAAGTTGGGCATTGTTTCAAAAGCTTGAGTCATTAGGTGGTATTTCATCTGAAATAACTATTCACTATTTGACATCTGAAATAAATACCAAATCTGAAATTAGAAAAAATCAAATAGCAAATTCTCATAAAACACTTATTGGAATTAATAAGTTCATCAACCCTTTGCCTGAAAAAAATGAGTTTAAAATTCAGGCTAATTATTTAGGGTTGTCGAAAATTGTTTTTGAACGTGATTTAATACCTGTTAAATGAAAAGAATAGACTTTAGTACAATTCCTTATCAATCAGAAAGTGATAAATCCGAAACCAAGTCGGAATTCACTTTAGAAACAGCGGAGAAAATCAATCTTCAAGCATTTTATCAAGCAAAAGATATTGAGAAAACTGAACACATTGGTTATGTATCTGGAATTGCACCTTATTTGAGAGGTCCATATGCGAGTATGTATGCCATCCGACCATGGACAATTAGACAATACGCTGGTTTTTCAACAGCAGAAGAATCCAATGCTTTTTACAGACGGAATTTAGCGGCTGGACAAAAAGGTCTTTCAGTTGCATTTGACCTAGCAACACATCGAGGATATGACTCAGATCATGAGCGAGTTGAAGGAGATGTTGGAAAGGCTGGTGTAGCAATCGATTCTATTTTGGATATGAAAATTTTGTTTGATCAGATTCCTTTGGATGAAATGTCCGTTTCAATGACGATGAATGGAGCTGTAATTCCAATCTTAGCGTTTTACATTGTTGCAGCCGAAGAACAAGGTGTTTCGCAAGATAAATTAATTGGAACGATTCAAAATGATATTTTAAAAGAGTTCATGGTTCGGAATACCTATATCTACCCTCCTGCTCCATCCATGAGAATAATTTCAGATATTTTCGAATACACTTCGAAGAACATGCCGAAGTTCAACTCAATTTCAATCTCTGGTTACCACATGCAAGAAGCTGGTGCCACTGCAGCAATTGAACTTGCCTATACACTTGCCGATGGTTTAGAGTATTTAAGAGCTGGAATAAAAACGGGGATGAGTATTGATGACTTTGCTCCACGACTCAGTTTTTTCTGGGCAATCGGAATGAATCATAACATGGAAATTGCTAAAATGCGCGCTGGTAGATTGATCTGGTCAAAACTTGTCAAACAATTTAATCCAACAAATAGTAAATCGTTGGCGTTAAGAACACATTGTCAAACATCTGGGTGGAGTTTAACTGAACAAGATCCATTCAATAATGTTTCTAGAACCTGTATTGAGGCATTAGCTGCTGTTTTTGGAGGAACGCAGTCGTTACATACAAATGCACTTGACGAAGCGATTGCATTACCTACAGATTTTTCAGCAAGAATTGCAAGAAACACCCAAATATACCTTCAAGAAGAAATTGGAGTTACTTCGTTCATTGATCCTTTTGGAGGAAGCTATTATATTGAGAAATTGACAGAAGAGTTAGTGGATGAAGCATGGAAATTAATTCAAGAAGTAGAAGAATTGGGTGGAATGGCAAAAGCGATAGAAACAGGTCTTCCGAAAATGAGAATTGAAGAAGCGGCTGCCAGAAAACAAGCACGAATTGATTCAGATAAAGATATTATTGTTGGAGTGAATCGCTACCAAATAAGCAAGGAGGACGGAGCAAATATTGAGATTTTAGAAGTTGACAATTCGAAAGTACGAGAAGCTCAATTAGAAAGACTGAAAAACTTACGTCAAAATCGTGATCTTAAAAAAGTACAAGAAACACTTGCAGAATTGGAAAATGCAGCAAAAAACAATTCTGGTAACTTATTAGAAATTGCCAT
>JBILYS010000066.1:0-7543 GCA_044377625.1 Crocinitomicaceae bacterium | reverse complement strand
CAACATTTGCCAATTATCTGGATTTGCACCATACGTAAATCCCCGACTAGCGAAATAAGTATAAAACCCATCAAATCCGGAATTTAAAAAGAAAGAAGAATCCTCTTTCCAGCACCAAAGTCCAATTATATCCGAATCAAATTCAGAATTTCTGAATGAATTAGGTTTATCATTTTTAGCAAAAACTTCACTCCATTCATTCGAAGGAATCATATATGAATCGTAGACAAAGAAAAGAGGACGTTTTGTTATTTCTTCGCGATAAAACGCAGGATGCTTTCCAAAATTTTCAATAATAAATTCAATTGCCTGTTTTGTTGCAAGAGGATTTTTCCGAACACACGGTTCGATTTGAAAACAAATCTTAAGATGATATTGATCAGCAAGATCTAAAATTAAGGGAACGCTTTGAAATGAATAATCGTTCTCTCCAAGCCAAGTAACAGCAATTACACCAATTCCAGCACTTGCCATTTCTTTCATATGACGCTTGATTGTGACAGAATCGGAACTGGAATATTCCCCTGAAGCGGGGTAATAGTCCGCTCCAATATTCCCATTTCCTTCAAATATAAAGGAGTTTGTGTCTTTGTCATTTTGTGGCATTATTGGATGCTTCCAATGGTGATTTGTGCCATCCAACTCAACCGACCCATACCAATTATAGTAAAAGCAAAAGGCATGTGAATTGAGAGCTTGAGCAGATACAAGTATGCTCAAGCTTAAAGAATAAAAAAGTAATAAAAGCTTTTTATTGGTTTTCAATTTCGTCTAAATAAGTATAAATTGGGTAGTCAATTATAGTCATTTTTATGATTTGTTGCTCAGGATTATTAATTGGTTCAGTCGCTTGTTTTACAGATGAAAGCGAAAAATCAATTAAAACTGGTTTTTGAAGTGTGCATCCATGTGCGTCTTCCACACTAAAAATATATTCTCCATCAGGCAATGATTTTGAATCATCCAAAAATGCTTGGTCATTAATTTTCACGAAATAGTAATCTGTGTTTTCAATTTCCCATGGAGATCCACCAAGTATTTTAGCATTCATTGCACCGCCAACTGCATCTACAAAAGTGGTTACTGGACTATTGAAACTTAATTGCAAAGGAGAAGGAGTTTCAATAGTGACATATTGAATAGCTGTTTTTCCGCGAGCATCACATACTTTAACAGAATATTCTCCATTTCTCAAATTGTCTAAAACCATGGAATAAAATCCATTATCCCAAACTACAATGTAGGGCTCTTTACCACCACATATTTCAAGTTCAATTTTCCCGTCCGTTTTCCCGAAACATGAAACATCTGTTTTTGTATATTCAATTTTTAGATCTTGAATTTTTTCTCGATTTGAAGCCATTACGTTTGCACTAAATGCACTTAGAAAAAAGATACCACTAATTAATTTTAAAGTTTTCATAATCATTGTTTTTATAACTATGACAAAAGAACTTATCCTATTTCGATTTTTTTCGAAATAGCAAAGGGGGCTCAAAACAATCTATGAATATGTTTAAAGAGGCCTATGCATAAATACGTAGGAAAAGGTTTTTTGTAGACTAAAGATTTAAATTTTAGATTCTTTTGAGGAAGTATTTAGTGAAATTTAAGGCAATTATTTTATCAATGCTTCAATTGTACTTTCAATTTCTTTCAATGTATTTGGGCCTAAGCCTACAGCAGAATAAGTAACGATAGAATTTTTATCAATTATCAGATGGGTTGGAAAAGCTTTTACATTGTAAATAGTTGCAATCTCTCCACTTCCTGCAATTAAATGATAGTTAAAGGTTTTTGTTTTCAGAAAACTCTCAATTTTTGATTGGTCGTTATTTGCAAATCCAAGAAATACAACATCCTTCCCTTGAAATTTTTCAACCAATTTATTAAGTTCAGGTATTTCCATTACACATGGTTTACATTCAACAAACCAAAAATTTATTACAATCACTTTTCCCTTTAAACTCTCAAGCGAGTAGCTATTACCTAAAATGTCTGTTACAGAAAATGGTAGGGCTTCTTTTCCCAACATTTCATTTTCATTTTGCATCCTATCAGGCATATTAGCTTGAGCTTCGATCATAAATTTTTTCTCCTCTTCCGACGCTTTGCGCAGAACAAATGCTCTTACAACTTTATCACTATCGACATATGGTTCTGGCATATAATCTCCTGACATCATAGCCTGCATAAAATCACTTTCTTTCAACAAAGTTAGATTTTCAAAATACATCGGTGTCGTGATTGGATTTAACATCATTGGGGTATTAGGATCAATATCACCCGGACCAGCTTTCTTAAGTCCTTCAAGGGGATTTAATTGTTTCTCCTTGACAGATTTTTTATGTGAATTATTCTTTTGAGCAGTTACATTGCCCGAAAACAGAGCAATTATTAGTGTTATAAACCAGATTTTCGTTGTCATTTCCGTATATTAAATTTTATGATTTTCTCTTCTAAATGAAGAGTTAGTAATTTATAAAAATAATAAAAAAGTAAGAACATAATTGTTTAGAAATCAGTATGTTTAATTTTTACAAAATCAACGAATCATATGCAAACCCCCCATTTGTTTTAACAAAACAAACAAAAAACCCTGTAAATATAATACTTACAGGGTTTTTGTGATGTGGAGTCCACTGACCTATTTTCGAACCCCTTTTTGGAGGATTTGGAGAGGTTGGTATTTTAAAATAAATCTATTTTTTTAAAGGGTTGGTTAACCTTTTTATTGAAATATGATATTTGATCAAAAAACCATCGTATTATATGAGTTATTACAAAGGATTTAGATGATTTATTTTAAGTTGGTTAAAAAGACTTATTTTAGCTAGAATTAAGTTCGATTAAGGAATTTAAGTTGATTTTTAGACGTGTTGCCGTTAAAGGCAAGTTTAGAATGTCAGTTTTAATCAAATTAATAGTTAAAATCTTGCCTTCTTCAATACATGGAAACTGACTATTGTTGCACTAATAAATCAATAATTAAAATGAGAAAAAAGACTACATTACTTATATCATTGTTTTTGATTTGTATAGTTCCTTCCATAAATTTTGCTCAAATATCCTCTCAACAAATTGATTCATTGGTGGCGGAAGCCTTATTAAAATTTAAGGTAGCAGGGGCTGCTGTTGCTGTTGTGAAAGATGGAAAAGTAATTCATTCCAAAGGCTATGGTCTTCTGGATATCAATACTAAACAGGTGGTAAATGAAAACACTAATTTTCAGATAGCTTCCAATACCAAAGCATTTACAACAGCAGCATTGGCCATTTTGGAAGAGGAAGGAAAAATAAAATGGACGGACAAAGTGATAGACCATATCCCTGAATTTAAAATGTATGACGATTATGTTACACAGAATTTTAATATCCTAGATTTATTAACGCATCGTAGCGGGCTTGCATTGGGTGTTGGCGACTTGATGTTTTTTCCAGATGGGACAGATTTTACGATTCAAGATGTTGTAAGCTGCTTTCAATATTTTAAACCTGTTTCCGCCTTTCGGACTCAGTTTGATTACGATAATTTATTATACATGGTTGCCGGGGAATTAATTGCAAGAGCCAGCGGCATGAGTTATGAATTGTTTGTGCAAAAGCGAATTATCGAACCTTTACAAATGAACAATACCTTTGTTGGTTATTTGCAGAAAGACCACAGCAATTTGGCAACGCCACATTCATCTGAATCCGGTACAATAAAAACAATAGATCGATATGATATTGGAATAGCAGATGCAGCAGGCGGTATCTTCTCTAATGTTGCCGATATGTCAAAATGGATGATCGTTCGATTAAATAAAGGAAAGTATGGAACTGATTTAAAAACTCGGTTGTTTTCATTAAAAAATCACAATGAAATGTGGCGGATACATACCGTACTAGAAACGAATCAAAATCCAAGATACAATTCACATTTTAACGGCTATGGTTTGGGTTGGGTATTAACAGATGTAGCAGGAAAATTTGAAGTGTCGCATACTGGAGGATTGCCTGGTATGCTTTCTATAATAACGATGTATCCAGATTTGCATTTAGGGATCGTTATTTTAACCAACACTGAAAATGGAGGCGAGGCACTTTTTTCATCGGTCACAAATACCATTGCCGACAGTTATCTAGGCTTGGAGGATTATGATTGGATTGATAAAATGGTCGCATGGAGAAATGATGCTAAAAATGAAGAGGATAGTGTCACAAAAAAAACGTGGGAACAAGTTGAATTGGCGAAAAAAATTAAGGTGAAAAATGAAAACTTTATAGGAATTTATACGGACAGTTGGTTTGGTGATGTGGAAGTGTTTGAAAAAAATAAGCAATTATGGATTAAATGCTATCGCTCCCCTAAATTAAATGGTCCGATGGCTTTTTACCAAGAAAATACCTTTGCCATAAAATGGGAATACCAAGCAATGAATTGTGATGCTTTTGCACTATTTTCTTTTGATGAGGCAGGTAAGGCACAATCTATTAAAATGAAAGGTATTTCACCAAATATTGACTTTAGCTTTGACTTTCAAGATTTAGAATTGAAAAGAATTGAAAAATAAGGAAAGTTGCAAAAACATGATTATTTGTTAGAGATCATAGTAGCTTAAGGTTTTTACTATATATTTGAGAAACAATGAGTTATTTAGCATGAATTTTCGATTAATTAATCATAAAACAAAAAGACTCTCAGCTATATACTTGACTGATGTTTACGATTTGTCTAATGGAAATAAAGAATTTATTTACTGTTGTGTTCCCAATGGCGAATTAGGAATTACGGTTATTCTAGAAGGCGATTGCCATATAAAAACAGTCGATGGATGGCAAAAACAATCGAAAGTTCATCTTTACGGACTAATTGATAAAGTTCAATTACTAAAAATGAGTCCAAATTACCGCGAAATTTCATTGGGCTTTTATCCACATTATCTTCAATTGTTTTTAAAAGATTCTCTGTATTCTACGAATAAAAGTAATGGAACGGATTTATTTGATTTATTTAAAAAAGAGGAAGTCAATAAACTATATGAGAATTTAAGTCAGTGCAAAAATGATGAAGCCTTAATGGACAAAATTGAAGGCTTTTTGAAAGCTAATATTCTTACTGATGAATTGGATAAAAGGGTTTCAGCAGCACACTATTTAATTTCCAAAGAACACGTTTATAAGGTTGATGATTTAAGTTCAATGTTGAATGTAACATCCACCACTTTACGAACGCTTTTCAATCAACATGTTGGAATTTCTCCTAAAGACTTGATCAAGATACATCGAATAAAAGAGGCTTTAGATTGTCAGTTGACTTGCGAAGAATCACTCACTCAAATGGCCTATCAATTAAAATATTTCGACCAAGCTCATTTCAGTAAGGATTTTAAAAATTCAATAGGAATCTCTCCGAAACAGTATTTTTTAGATAGCAAACTCAGTTCCGATTTTTCCGATTTTCAACATTGGCGCTATGATAGTTTTGAAAATATAACTAAATAGTGATTAAACTCTTTCTATCATGAAGTTACTTTAAGTCTTTTTCCTCCATATTATTATTTTTGAACAAATAATTCACTTTCGATTTTTACAATTTTATATTATTCCGCAGCAATATTTTTATTGAAAAATAATTTAAAATTGTTAACCATGAAAAAAATAATACTAGCTACATTTTTCTTTTTCATTTCTTATTCTTTTATATCCGCTCAAAAAAAAGAATGTGGAACCATGGAACATCTAGAATATTTAAAAACGCAAGATCCACAACTAGAAAATAAAATGCTACAAAATGAGCAAGCATTACAAAATTGGATTCAAACGAATGCTGCCTCTAAATCTGCGAAGAGCACCATCATAACTATTCCCGTTGTTGTTCATGTCGTTTATAAAAATCCAACGGAGAATATAAGTACTGCGCAGGTTTTAGCACAAATAGCTATTTTAAATAATGATTATAGAAGATTAAATGCTGACACTTCAGCTACTCCTTCAGTCTTTGCAGCAGTTGGAGCAGATTGTGAAATCGAGTTTTGTCTTGCCACAACAGATCCAAATGGAAATAGCACATCGGGAATTACTAGAACTGCTACTTCACAAACTAGCTTTTCCCCTGGAACTTTTAATGGGTTAAATTATACAAATGATGGAGTTAAATATACATCACAAGGGGGTATTGATGCCTGGAATACCACACAGTATTTAAATATTTGGGTTTGTGATATAGATGGATTATACGGTTATGCGACGTTTCCTGGCAGCCCCGCTAGTTCTGATGGAGTTGTAGTTGATTTTACAAGGTTTGGCAATTTTACAGCAGGTATGACCTCTTTTACAATAAGAACTCCAACTCATGAAATAGGACATTGGTTAAACTTAAGTCATACTTGGGGTGAAAACTGGTTAACGACATCTAATTGTGGTGATGATTTTTGTAATGATACGCCAACAGAGTCAGATGCAACTTATGGAAATCCAACATTTCCTTATAATGCATTTAACGCATGTAATTCGGGAGCTAATGGTGAAATGTATATGAATTTTATGGAATATACAGATTGCAGGAATATGTTTACAGAAGATCAAAAGACTAGAATGCGAGCTGCCATAATTGCATTAAGACCTGGCTTTCTTAACAGTGTATGTCAGGCGGGAGTTGTATATGGTTGCACTGATCCTTTAGCGTGCAACTATTCTCCATTAGCTACTGTTAATGTTGATTGTAATTATACTTCCTGTGCGGGTTGTATGGACCAAGAGGCATATTCTTACGATTCTTTAGTTTCTATAAGTGATACTACTTTATGCTTGTACTGTGATGTTTCAGCTTCAACAGTTGTTGTTAGCGCAAGTAGCACAGGCGCATTAGATGGTTCTATTGATTTATCAGTGGAGGGTTGGAATTGTGCTGCACCTGCTACTTTAGCTTCCAACCTCGCAGCAGCTTCGGGCAATCCAGCTTCGGGCTCAAGTGGAGTAATGTTCAACATGATAAACACTTCTGGGTACCCATTAACTATTACAGGAATTTCTCAAGGTAGCTGTGGCTTCTACACCGGTATAGCTTCCAGTTACAATATTTATTATTATCCTGGTTCATATGTTCCTCAGATAGGCAGTGCAAGTGGTTGGGTAGCACTTGCAACGAATGCAGGTAGTACACTTTATGGAGGAGGAACACTAACGAATCCTGTATATAGTACTGTAATTCCAATGACAGCAGTGACAATACCAGCTGGTGGAACATACGGTTTTTATTTAGGTCTTAATGGAATATTATCATATACAATTGCTACTGGAATAGGCGGTGTCACTCCTTGGGGCAGTAATGGGGCACTTACCATTACTGCTGGGCATGGTGGTACTTTTCCAAGTCCAACTTATACGCCAAGAGCTCCCCTTATTCAAGTTCATTACGAAACTAATAATTCAGCACTTACTTATGCATGGTCTAATGGTGCAACAACTGAAGATCTTACTGGCCTTGCTCCAGGAACTTATTCTGTAACAGCTACTGATTGTAATGGTTGTAATGCTTCAGCAACAGTTGACTTAGGCG
>JBILYS010000065.1:0-7545 GCA_044377625.1 Crocinitomicaceae bacterium | reverse complement strand
CTGATTTTGTTCCAATTACGATATTAGAGAAGATAATGTGCGATGCCGACCATGACTATTTAGGTCGAGCAGATTATTACAATGTTTCTAATAAATTACGCTCAGAAATGGAGAATTGTGGAAATAAAATGACGGATCTTGAATGGGTTGAATTTCAATTACATTACCTAGAAAAAATTCATAGATATCACACAGAAACAGCAAAGAACATTCGCCTTCAAAGCAAAAAGGTTAGAATTGCTGAATTAAAAGAACAATTAAAACTTTTGAAATAATAAGTCAATGAAAATTTACACAAAAAATGGTGATACAGGTTCTACAGGTTTAATAGGTGGAACAAGAATTTTAAAAAGTTCGTTGCGAATTGAAGCTTATGGAACAATTGATGAATTAAACTCTTCAATCGGCCTAGTGAAAGATCAAGAAATTAATCCCGAGTATAAAAAACAGTTATTAGAAATTCAAGACCGATTATTTACAATTGGTTCCAGTTTGGCTTCAGATCCTGATAAATCGAACATGAAAATTCCTGATTTACATGAAGCTGATACTAAATTCTTGGAAAATTGGATGGATGAAATGGAACAAAAACTACCAGAAATGAAAAGTTTCATTCTACCTGGTGGACATACTACAGTTTCATTTTGTCATTTGTCGCGATGCATTTGTAGGAGAGCAGAAAGAATAATAGTTGATTTGAAACAAAACGACTTTGTTGCCCCAGAAGTAATTATTTATATCAATCGTTTAAGTGACTATCTCTTTGTTTTAGGGAGAAAAATTGCGCAAGATTTAGGAGTTGAGGATCAACCTTGGCATCCTAGAATGTAAAATGTTAATAAAACATTTTCAATCTTTTAGCTCAGTAATTTGGAAAGTTTGAAAATAAAATTACTTTTGCGCCAATCAAACAATTAAAATTAGAGGAAAGATGTACTGGACATTAGAATTAGCATCATATATGGAAGACGCTCCATGGCCTGCAGCAAAAGATGAATTAATCGATTTTGCTATTAGAACAGGAGCTCCTCTTGAAGTAGTTGAGAACTTACAAGATTTGGAAGACGAAGGTGATATATATGAAAGTATTGAAGAAATATGGCCAGATTATCCTTCAAGAGAAGATTTTCTTTTCAACGAAGACGAATATTGATTCGAATCCCATCCGTCAGCTGACAGATGGGATTTTTTTTTTGCGCAAAAAGTGGTAACTTTCACATATGAATTTTTTAGGTCATCTTTATTTTTCTAAAAATAATAGTGAATTGATGTATGCCAATTTATATGGAGATCATATCAAAGGGAGCAATTTTGATAACCTTCCCGAATTAATACAAAAAGGCATAAAACTGCATCGATCTATTGACAATTACATTGACCATCACCCTAAAGTAATTGATTTGATGCGTCAGCTTTATTCAGAATTGCCAAAAGTGACTGGAATTGCAATAGATCTTTTTTTTGATCATTTATTAGCAAAAAATTGGGCGAATTACCATTCTAAATCATTTGAGATTTTTCTTGATGAATTTTATAGGTACAATCCAATTTTGTGGAATCATTATTCTAAAGAATTTCAAGAATTTATTGGTAAAATGAAAACCTATAAATGGATGAATTATTACACCCAATTCGAAGGTTTACAAAAATCCTGCGAGGGAGTCTCCGCCCGTTTATCATTCTCAAACGAATTGATAAATGCACCGATTGTTTTTTTAAAACATGAAAAAATAATTACTGATTGTTTTATGGATTATATGAAGGAAGCAATCGTGTTTTTTAACCAAAAAGAAATTAACAATTAAAGCTTGTATTTTTTTTTATTGTAATTTGCGTTCGTTATTCATTTTAAATGAAAATAAAAAAAACATATCTTTTTAAAATACTACTAGTTTGCCTTTTATTATTGGCGACAATAAATTGTACAAGAATAAAAAAAGATACGGGTAATATTGAAATTCCATCCACTTCAATTGACTTAGAAGAAATTTTAAAAAAAGGTAAATTAACTGTTCTTGCAGAAAATAGCTCTACCTCCTTTTTCATTTATCGTGGAAAAAAAATGGGCTTTGAATATGAAATGCTAAAAGAATTTGCAAATGAACTTGGCGTTGCTTTAGAAATAAAAATTGTCAATAACCTTGATGATTTAATTCCAATGCTAAACAACGGTGAAGGTGACATCATCGCATGTAATTATACAATTACACGTGAACGAAAAAAACAAATTGATTTCTCACTCCCATACATCCGCACACCGCAAGTATTAATTCAGCGTAAACCTGAAGGATGGGAAAAAATGACTGCTGCACAAATAAATTCTCTTCTCGTAAGAGATATTTCAGAATTGGCTCATAAAAAAGTACATGTTTGGAAAAATTCAAGTAATTATCAACGTCTTGCGCATCTTCAAGATGAAATTGGTGACACAATTTATATTGAAGAAGAAGATGGTGTGATTGGTACCGAAGAAATGATTGAAATGGTATCAGAAGGGTTAATTGATTTCACAGTTACTGAAGAAAACATTGCCAAGGTAAATGATAGATTTTTTGAAAATATTGATATTGCTACTCATGTTTCAGTTAGACAAAAAATCGGATTTGGTTTAAGGAAAACGAGCCCATTATTAAATGCACGATTAGACAAATGGCTGAATCAATTCATGTCCAAAAAAACATTCAAGTACATAAAAAACAAATACTTCGACAGCAAAAACACTACACTAAATGCTACTGTAATAAAATCTAACCTTAAAGGAGGACAATTATCGGCTTATGATGCAATTTTTAAAGAAGTCGCTTTAAAATACAACTGGGATTGGCGCCTATTAGCTTCCGTAGCTTATCATGAGTCAAAATTCAATCCAACGGTTAGAGGTTTTGGAGGCGCTTATGGAATGATGCAATTTATGCCTAATACAGGTCCGAAATATGGCGTTTACCCGAGTTCACCTCCAAATATTCAGATTTTAGGCGGGATGAAAAAGATGTCTAAAGATTTTATTTCTTGGAGTCAAATACCTGATAAAACTCAACGAGAAAAATTCACTTTAGCAACGTATAATGCAGGAAAAGGACATATTGAAGATGCCCAAAGACTTGCCAGAAAACATGGTTTAAATCCTTTTATTTGGGATGATAATGTAGAAATTATGATGGCCAATCTTTCAAAAAGCGAATACTACAGAGATGAGGTAGTGAGAAATGGAGCGATGAGAGGAGCAAGAACAAATCATTACGTAAAAGCAATTTATGCTCGATATCTTGAATGGGCAAGCGTGTATAAATGATTTGATTAACTTTGAAATAAAAAATCAAACAACTAATTGTCATAGAAGGCCCAACAGCTAGCGGAAAAACAGCTTTAAGCGTAGCTTTAGCAAAACGGTTTTCAACAGTGATTTTATCAGCAGATTCACGTCAATTTTATAGAGAATTATCCATTGGAACGGCAAAACCAACTATTGAAGAGCAACAAGGAATTCAACATTATTTCATCGATTCCCATTCAATTACTGATGAAGTTACCGCTTCTACCTATGCCAAAGAAGCTTTAAGTATTCTAGATGTAGAATTTAAAAACCACGACACAATAATTATGGTTGGTGGCTCAGGAATGTTTATTGACGCAGTTTGCAATGGTTTAGACGACATTCCTGCATCCATTGAATTGAGAAATGAACTGACTGAATTTGTAAAACAAAATGGATTAGATATCCTTTTGGCTGAACTAAATGAAAAGGATCCAGAATTTTATACTATCGTAGATAAGCAAAATCCAGTTCGCGTTATTAGAGCAATTGAAGCAATTCGACTTTCAAATATGACTTTTTCAGAAATGCGGAAGAATCAAAAAATAATAAGGCCTTTTGAAATAATACGCTTTATTATAGATCATGATCGTCAAAAACTATATGAACGAATCAATTTACGCGTTGACATCATGATAGAAAACGGATTAACATCAGAAGTAAAAAGCTTGATGCCACATAAAAACTTAAGTTCATTAAAAACAGTCGGATATAGCGAATTATTTCGTTTTTTGGAAGACGAAATTGACTTGCAGGAAGCAATTGAATTAATTAAACAAAATTCAAGACGCTACGCAAAACGGCAACTTACCTGGTTCAGAAAACACGAAGATGCGACTTGGATACAATTTACAACTGTCGATCAAATGACTAATCAAATAATCAAAAAAATAACTACCAGCTGATATTCAGGCGAATACTCTTTTGGAACGATTCTTGAAAAACTACTTTTAAATCATTAATTATGAAAATTGTTCTCGATCATATTATGCCTATCCCATTAGCTTCTATAAAACATAGCAGCGACAGTATTTGGGGTAATTATGTAGAATTAAATCATGGTGAAAAAATCCTGCTCAATGCATCAAGTGGAAAAGGGAAATCAACATTTACATTAACTACAATTGGATTACGATCTGATTACGCAGGAACTGTAACGTACAACAATACGGATGTAAAAACATTCAAATCTACTGATTGGGCGCTTATTCGTCAAGAAAAAATATCCGTCGTATTTCAAGATCTTCAGCTCTTCCCAAAGTTGACAGTTGGTGAAAATCTTCTTTTAAAAAACAGTTTGAATCCAGTTTATTCTGAACAAGAAATTCGTAAAATGTTGGAACGTTTAGAAATTGATGATAAATGGGAACAACAATGCAGTTTGCTTTCAATGGGACAACAACAACGCGTGGCAATTATCAGAGCAATGTGTCAACCATTCGAGCTGTTGATTTTAGATGAGCCTTTTTCACATTTAGACGAAGAAAACACACAAAGATGTTTTAGCATGATAAATGAAAGATGCACGGAACAAGGCGCAGGATTTGTATTAACCACTTTAGGTGATGACCACAAATTCAAGTATGATAAAGAACTAAAACTGTAAGTCATGTTAAACAAACTATTATATAAAAATCAAGACAAAAAGCAGTTGATCATTGCAATTGTTGGCGCGTTCATGGGAATCACCTTTTTGATTACATCCGTTCATTATTTGATAAAAGTCAATGACTTTGGAAAAGGATCTGATATTTTAGGACCAAATACAATTATCGTTCAAAAGAAGGTTACAAATTCGAGCTCACTGAACATGACAAAAACTGATTTTTCTGAAAACGAAATTAAAAAGATTAAAGCAGAACCATTTATTCAGGATGTTCAACCCGTAATCAGCAATAATTTTGATGTTTCTTTTGAAACGGCTGACCCAATGGTTCCAAGATTTAGATCTGATGTTTTTATACAAACTGTTGATCAAAAGTTTCTTGATGTAAAATCAGCTAAATGGCATTGGAAAGAAGGAGATAAATTTGTTCCTATTATCATGCCGAGAGATTTTTTGGTGATGCTAAATACGTTCATGAGTTCAAGTGGGATTCCGCAAATATCAGATGATTTGGCAATGGATATTAAATTCAAATTCACGCTAAAAGGTGAAACAGACAAAGAATGGGTTGATGCGCGAATCATTGGATTTACAAATGAAGTATCGTCCATTCTCGTTCCTGAAAGTTTTATGGAATATGGGAATGCCAAATATACTTCTGGCAAAGAGAAAAAGATTACGCAAATAATGATTTCTGGCAAAGAAAGTGAATTTGGCTTGGTAGAAGATTTATTGAAGAAGAGAGGTTTGGAATCCAAAAATGCCCAAATGGTTGTTGGACGCTTGAAAAGTGTTGTTGGCACGCTATTCCTAGTTGTCTTAGGTATTTCAATCATTGCAGTTTTTGTTTCTGGTTTAGTATTAATTCAATACATGCAATTATTGATGTCAAGAAATGCATATGAAGTGAGAACACTTTTGAGAATTGGTTTTTATCCTCAAGTTGTCATTAAGAGCTTTTTCTTGTATTTCGTGAAGATTTTCGGAATCGTTTCAAGTTTAGGATTATTTGTGTTTTTTATCTTTAAATACTTTTTAGATACCATGTTTGAATCTGGTGGGCTTTATATTGACACCCAAATTTCTTTAATTGCAATGATTTCATTAGCTAGCACGTATTTACTTTTTGTTTTAGCGAGTTATCGAACGGCAAAAAATGGCATTTTCAAGCAATACTAAATGGTTAAAGAAATGTTAATTAAAAGGACTTTCGTAAATTTGTCACGTCTTTAAAATAAATTCAACCTATAATTAAAAATAGCATATGAAATCAATACTAATTTTAGCAATCACTTTTGTTTCTTTTATGTCTTTTGGCCAAAAAATGAAATTCAAAGTAAGCAATCAAAAAGACACTACTGTTTTCTTAGTAAAGTATTTTGGAAAAGGATTGTATTATGCAGATACTGCTGAAATAAAAGCTGGATATGTTGAATTCGATGGAAAAAATCAAAAGCCTGGTATTTTTGGGGTTTTATTTCCAGGTCAAAAATACTTTGAGTTCATTTATAACAGTGAAGAAGTAAACATGGAAACTACTGCTCCTGATTATGTTGCTAATATGAAAGTGAAGAAATCCGAAGAAAATAGAATCTTTATGGATTACATAAAATTTATTGGCCCAAAAAAGACAGATGCAACAAAAATAACTGATGATAGAGCTAAATTAAAAGCAACTGATCCTGCATACAAAGAGTTAACAACAAAAATTGATGCAATCAACAAAGAAGTTACTGATTATCAAAATAACTTATTAGAAGTGCACAAAGCCCTATTGGTTTCCAAAATTGTAAAAATGTCAATGGATGTTATTATTCCTGAAGCACCGTTAGATGCAAAAGGGAATATTATTGATTCGAATTACCGATTCAATTATTACAGAAACCATTACTGGGATAATATTGATTTAAATGACGACCGATTAGTGAATACTCCAGTATTTCATTCAAAAATGGAATACTATTTCGGAAAAAACATGATGATCCAACATTGGGATACAATCATTAAATATTCATTCAAATTCTGTGATCAGTTGAATCCTAAATCAAAAACATTTGAATATGTTGTTTCTTGGATTACTTCAACTTATGGGAAAAGTAATATCATGGGAATGGATAAGGTTTATATTTATATGGCTGATCGTTATTACTGTTCTAAAAATGCAGAAGGTAACTCCCCAGCCTTTTGGATGACACCAGAAAAATTAGAAGACTTGTGCGAGAAAATTCCTGTCCAAAAGAATTTGGTGTTAGGAGCAAAACCACCAAATGTAATTTTAAGAGACACTACAGATGTTAAATGGAGAGATTTCTATAGTTTGAAATCAGACTATACAATCCTATATTTCTGGGATCCTGAATGTGGACATTGCAAAAAAACAACACCAAAACTAGAAGTTCTATACAAACAAAAGTTCAAAGATAGAAACATCGAAATATTTTCAGTTGGAAAAGCTGTTGGTGAAGATTTCCAAAAATGGAAAGATTTTATCCGCACAAACAATTTGACATATATCAATGTTGGCGTAACAGATGCCTTATTTAAAGCAGCGATGGATGATGCCAGACAATTTGTGCCTAAATACACAACAATTGAATCTTTGAACTATCAAACAACATACGATATC
>JBILYS010000433.1:0-2588 GCA_044377625.1 Crocinitomicaceae bacterium | reverse complement strand
AACTTCTTCATGTGTTTCAAAATCTTCCGTTTCTGGTGTCGCTTGAAATTCATTAACACTGCTTTCGGTTGGTGAAGGTAATATCCGCGATTGACCAAAATTTGGATTAACTTCTTTATAAAGTCTATTTACAATCGCCGTTTGATCATTACTCAAGGAGAAATCACCATTTTGATGAACTAATTCAATAACCAACTTTTTTAAATCCGACAAGTCCTTTTTCATGTCGAATAAGAACTTGTACATCAATTCTCGTTCTGAAAAATTTTCTGAACCTCCTTCACCCAAAATAGCAGGAACTTTTTCTCTTTCTGCTGGGAGGTATGATAAAATCATCGCTGCATCTAATTCTCGGCTTGTTTCGATAACCGATATTTGTTCAACAAGATTTTTTAATTGACGAATATTTCCAGGCCAACCATAACTCATTAATACTTGAACAGCATCATCTGATAAGCGAACCGAAGGCATTCTATATTTGTCAGCAAAATCACTGGCAAATTTTCTAAATAATAAATGAATATCTTCTTTTCTATTGCGAAGTGGAGGTAAAGCAATCGGAACAGTGCTTAATCTGTAAAATAAATCTTCTCTAAATTTCCCAGATGCAATTGCTTTTTGCATATTTTCATTCGTAGCAGCAACAACTCTCACATTTGTTTTAATCGGCTTGGATGCACCGACGCGAATAAATTCGCCCGTTTCTAAAACACGTAACAATCGAACTTGTGTTTGCATTGGTAATTCAGCAACTTCATCCAAGAAGATTGTCCCACCATTCGCAACTTCAAAATATCCTTGTCTACTTCCATGTGCACCTGTAAATGATCCTTTTTCATGTCCAAACAATTCGGAATCAATCGTTCCCTCAGGAATTGCACCGCAGTTCACAGCAATATATTCACCATGTTTACGTGAGCTTAGGTTGTGAATTACTTGAGGAATAATCTCTTTTCCTGTTCCACTTTCTCCCGTTACTAAAACAGAAATATCTGTCGGTGCAACCTGAATAGCAACTTCTAAAGCTCTATTTAGAAGAGGAGCATTTCCAATGACCTCAAAACGTTGTTTTATTTGTTGTAAGTTCATATTATGCTTGAATAGTATTAGTAACAACTTCACCTAATAATGTCGCTGAAGTGCAATTGGTAATTTTTACGGTTATATATTGACCAATTTCAAAATCGCCTTTTGGAAAAACTACCATGGAATTCTTTCCGTTTCTACCGCACATTTCATCTTGCGATTTCTTAGAAACTCCTTCAACCAAAACTTTATCAGTATTTCCTAACTGTTTTTGATTTGCTAGCAATGAATGTTCTCTTTGTTTTGCAACGATTTCTGCAATTCTTCTCGTTTTAATTGCTTCCGGAATATCATCACTGAATTTCCTTTCTGCTAATGTTTTTGGTCTTTCAGAATATTTGTACATATACGCAAAATCAAATTTCGCATAATCCATTAACGTTAAAGTTTCTTGATGTTCTTCTTCTGTTTCTTCACAAAAGCCAATAATTAAATCTGTTGTAATTGTGCAATTATCAACGATTCTTCTTATTGCTTCAATTCGCTCAATATACCACTCTCGGGAATAACCACGATTCATTCTTGCCAAAACGTTCGTGTTTCCAGATTGAACAGGTAAATGAATTGAAGAACAAATGTTTTCGTATTTAGCCATCATTTCCAATACATCATCCGTCATGTCTTTCGGATGAGATGTTGAAAAACGAACACGTAAATCAGGATTTACCAACGCAACCATTTCCATCAATTGAGCAAAATTGGTTGTGTTTATCGTCTCGTCCTTAATTTCTCCTTTCGAAGTTAAATTCCAACGGTAACTATCCACATTTTGTCCCAACAATGTAACTTCTCTATATCCTCTTGAAAAAAGATCTTTGCATTCTTGCAGAATTGTTAGTGGATCTCTAGATCTTTCTCTTCCTCTTGTGAATGGAACAACACAAAACGAACACATGTTATCACAACCTCTAGTTATAGTTACAAAAGCAGAAACTCCGCCTAAATCTAACCTTACTGGTGAAATATCTGCATATGTTTCATCTCTGGAAAGCAATACATTGACTGCTTTTTGTCCTGTGCCAATAACTTCATCAATAAGATTCGGTAAATCTCTATATGCATCTGGTCCAGCAATTAAATCAACTAACTTTTCCTCTTCTAATAAAGCCTTTTTCAGACGTTCAGCCATGCATCCTAAAATTCCAACAACTAATTTTGGATTGTCTTTCTTTTTTTGTTTGATGTCTCCAAGTCTTGTTCGAACGCGAGACTCTGCATTTTCACGAATGGAACATGTATTAATCAAAATAACATCAGCCTCGTCAACATTGCGAGTAGTGCTATAACCATCTTTAGCCATGATTGATGCAACAACCTCGCTATCGGAAAAATTCATTGCACAACCATAACTTTCAACGTATAGCTTTTTACCAGTTGAATTTTTTGAAGTTTCACTATTTAAAGCTTCTCCTTGTCTTGTTTCGTCAATCACCTTATTTGATTCAAAATCCATTTAATTGCAATCCTTTAAAAATAGTGAACAAAAATAACCAAAATATCAG
>JBILYS010000384.1:0-2589 GCA_044377625.1 Crocinitomicaceae bacterium | reverse complement strand
TTTTACAGATATTGAAACAAGAAATAAATTGGGAATTACGCCAATTCAAGAAGATTTAAACAAAATTATCAACCTCAAATCTAAAGCAGATATTATTTCAATTATTGCAGAACAACATATAGCTGGTATTAACAGCCTTTTTAATTTTGGCGTTGGACAAGATTTAAAAAATGTGGATTACAATATTACTTATGTTGGACAAGGAGGTTTGGGATTGCCGAATAAAGATTATTACACTTCTGAGAATAAAAAGGATCTTCTAGCTCAGTATGAGAAGCACATATCGAATATTTTTGCTTTATTGAACTACCCAGCAGAAGAATCAAATTCAATGGCAAAATCTGTTGTTCAATTTGAAACGAAATTAGCGAGTGTCATGATGGCGCCGGCAGAATTGCGTATTCCAGAAAAAACATACAACAAGTATTCAAGAGAAGAGGCTCAGAATTTATTCGGGAAAATTGACTTCGAAGCCTATTTGAATAAAATTGGCTGTAGAACGTTTGATTCAATCATTGTTTCACAACCTAGTTTTTTAATCCAAGCGAATGCATTACTAGAGCAAGAAGCAATGGAAGATTGGAAAAACTACTTGCTTTGGAAAACTATACATCATTATGCTAAAAGTCTTGATGAAAGATTTGTCAATGAGAATTTTTCCTTTTATAGCAAGGCATTGAGTGGGAAAACAGAAATGAAACCAATAACCGACCGAGCAATTGATGAGATTACCAATAAAGATTTTGGTGAATTACTTGGAAAAGCTTTTGTTGAAAAATATTATTCTGCTGAAGCACAAGGGCGCGTTAACACAATGGTTGACAATCTTTTAATTGTCTTTAAAGACCGAATCTCGAATTTGGATTGGATGTCTGCTGAAACAAAAAAAGAAGCATTAAATAAATTGAGTTCAATTGGACGAAAACTTGGCTATCCAAGTAAATGGGAAGATTATTCAAAATTAAATTTCAAACCTCAATCTTATATTGAAAATTTAAAGCTCGAAAGCCAATTTTCTCATATTAAAAATTTAAATGAACTCAATACACCTGTAGACAAGGAAAAATGGGGAATGCCAGCGCACATGGTAAATGCGTATTATCATCCTTTATTAAATGAAATCGCTTTCCCAGCTGGAATTATGCAAGCACCCTTTTTTAATGTGAATTCTGAAGATGCTGTAAATTATGGTCGTATTGGAATGGTGATTGGTCATGAATTTACTCATGGATTTGATGATTCAGGTTCTAAATTCGCTGCTGATGGAACATTCAAAAATTGGTGGACAGAAGAAGATAAAGCAGCTTTTGAAAAGAAAACCGGGATTTTAGGACAAACATTCTCTAGCTTTTGCCCAATTGAAGGCCATTGCGTCAACCCTGATTTAACGATGGGAGAAAATATTGCAGATTTAGGAGGTTTAACAATGGCTTACTATGCCTATTCGAGAACAGAAGAATTTAAATCTGGGAAATTGAGAGAAGGCTTTACTCCTGCTCAACGGTTCTTTATTTCCTATGCACAATTATGGAAAATCAATTATACAGATGAAGAAATGAAGAATAGAATTGCAAACGATTCCCATTCTCCAGGTATGTATCGTGTAAATGGCCCACTCATGAATTGCCCAGAATTCTTCGAAGCTTTTTCTGTACAAGAAGGAGATGTGATGAGAAACTGTGTAGTGAAGGTTGCTCGAATTTGGTAACTGAAAGTTTCTAGTTTATAACTAATAACTGAAAACTGATAGTTTGAAATATACTTTTATACGAATTTCTGAATGATAGATTGAGGTTCATCTCGACTATCGCTCGATGTCCCTCAAGAGTATTATCAAACGATTGAGAATCGGTATACAAAATAATTGAACGTTTATTAGTCGAACTGACACCGTGCGATAGTCGAACTGACACCGTGCGATAGTCAAACTGACACCTAGTGATAGTCGAACGGACACCGAGCTTTTGTCGAACGGACACCGAGCTTTTGTCGAACGGACACCGAGCTTTTGTCGAGGTGGGAGTTTGAATTCAATCAAATAAAAAATCCGCTCTCGAATTTATCGAGAGCGGATTTTTTATTTGTAATATTTTTTTTCACTTATTTGTGTTCATCAAAGAATGCTTTTGCTTGTTTGTCTGCTGGATCTATATCTCTAACGATTGTCCAAGCTTCTTTTGCTTTAGCTAAATCTTTTGCTGTTGAACTAACATAATAATCACCCATGTATTTAGCTGATTCCATAACCATGTTTTTATTTGGTCCAACTGCTCTTTCTTCTATTTTAACAAGCTCTAACACTTTTTCATAATAAGGTTTTGCTAACCATTTTTCGTTCTTCAAATCTTGCTGAGAATTTGATCTTGCTCTCCATAAATATGCAGGAGTATATGTAGGTGATATTGCAATAACTCGTGCAAAACTACTATCAGCAAGAATATAATTTTTAGGACCAACAAAATATGCTCTTCCCATATTAAAATGTTCTTCTGGTGTTAATTTTGAAACGCTCATTTTAAATGTATAAATAGCAATCACCTTATCATATTTCTTCATCTTCAAATACATTCGACCAATGTCACTAGCCAA
>JBILYS010000383.1:0-2592 GCA_044377625.1 Crocinitomicaceae bacterium | reverse complement strand
TGGTTTAAAATGCGTTATGAATGTCCGATATCCTTTCAAAGATTGCGAATCACAGAATAAAAATTAAATTTGTATAAACAGTTGTAACAAAACCGATGAAATTTCTCCAATTAATTACCTTTTTATTTCTATCTATATTTTTATTTAACGGTTGTGACGCACCTCAGAAAAAGAATCTAAGTCCAACAGAGATAATTGCTGATTCAAGTTTAGATAATCACAGTTATGCTAATACAAATCAAATTCGAACAAAGCATTTGCATTTAGATTTGGATGTAGATTTTGAAAAGAAAACTGTTTATGGTGTTGCTCGACATGAAATGGAAAATTTTGGAGCTGACACAGCAATCTTCGATATCAAAGCGCTTGACATTCAAAAAATTACTTTAGGTAAAGGAGCAGAAAAAGAAACAGATTTCATGATTGGTCGCTGGGACAAAGATTCTATTCTTGGTCAACCATTATTAGTTAAAATCACAAAAGACACTAAATACATCAACATTTATTACAAAACGACAGAAAAAACCGAAGCATTAGATTGGTTGAGTCCTGAACTAACGGCTGGAAAAGTACATCCTTACATGTACACGCAAGGAGAAGCAATTCTAACGCGTTCATGGATTCCGTTGCAAGATTCACCTGCTAATCGTTTAACATATTCTGCAAAAGTGAAAGTTCCAAAGGATTTAATGCCCGTTATGAGTGCAAAAAATCCAACAAAAAAGAACGAAAAAGGGATTTATGAATTCGAAATGAATCAGCCGATTCCATGCTATTTAATTGCTTTAGCTGTTGGCAATTTAAGCTACAGAAAATTAGGTCCAACGTGCGGCGTTTATTCAGAGCCAGAAATGATTAATTCATGTGCATATGAATTTGGTGATTTATCCAAAATGATTCGCGCTGCGGAAAAATTGTATGGTAAATACCAGTGGGAGCAATATGATTTAATCGTTTTACCATACTCCTTTCCTTTTGGAGGAATGGAAAACCCACGTTTGACATTTGTGAATCCAACAATTTTAGCAGGCGATAGAAGTTTGGTTTCTGTTATAGCGCACGAATTAGCACATTCTTGGTCTGGAAATCTTGTTACAAATAGTTCATGGGATGATTTCTGGTTAAATGAAGGATTTACAGTTTATTTCGAAAGCAGAATCATGGAATCACTTTATGGAAAAGAGATTGCGGATATGCTGTCTTTAATTGAATTTCAAGAATTGGAGGCTGAAATGGCTGATATTGCTCAAGGTGAGCATCCAGAAGACACGCAATTAAAATTGAATTTAAATGGTCGTAACCCAGATGATGGAATGACGGACATTGCTTATACAAAAGGGGCTTTTTTCTTGAAAACGTTAGAGAAAGAGATTGGCAGAGAAAAATTTGACAAATTCATAAATAGCTATTTTAACCATTATGCATTTAAGACTATCAATACTGAAATCTTTGTGGATTACTTAAATGTAAATTTATTGGAGCCTAATCAACTTAAATTCAATACGAATGATTGGATTTACAAAGAAGGTATTCCTAAAAATTGCTTGAAAATTGCTTCCCCTCGTTTTGAACAAGTTCAACTATTAGCTGATCGTTTTGCAGCGGGTGAAGATATTTTCAAAAAACAAATCAAATGGATAAAGATTAAAGGACGTAAAAAGAAGAAGAAAAAAATCATTCAATTAACGAGAGATAAATATATCGCACAAGAATGGATGGCATTTATTCGCCGTTTACCTAAGAAAATTGACCCTGTATTAATGCGTAAATTGGATAAGAATCTGAATTTTAAAAATTGGGGTAATTCTGAAATTATGAATGAATGGTATGTTCTAGGTATCAACAGTGGCTACACCGATATTCGTCCAAACATGGAAAAATTCTTGATGAAAGTTGGTCGAAGAAAATTCCTTATGCCTATTTATACTGCTTTATCTAAAGATCCAGAAAATTTGAAATGGGCAAAACAAGTTTTTGAAAAAGCAAAAGAGAATTATCATTTTATTTCTAAAAGTAGTGTAGAGAAAGTACTTTACAAATAACAACTTATTTTGATGCAGAAAAGCTCTTCAATTCACCTTGCTTATTTGTGCAGTTCTGTTAGCTGGGGAGGGTTAGAGATGAACCAACTTAAGAATGCTTTATGGATGCAAGAACGAGGGAATAACGTTTTGATGATTTGCAAAGAAAATTCTCCTGTTGCTCAATCCTGCTTATCTGTTGGAATTGCAGTAGCTTACATAGAAGACCACCGAAAGTATTATGATTTCCAGGCAGGTAAAAAACTTGCAACAATTCTAAATCAATCTCTTATTACACATCTTATAATTCGAGATACACGAGACTTAAGCGTAAGTGTAATTGCCAAGCGAAAAGCGAATCACAAAGTACACCTTTCCTATTTCATGGAAATGCAAATGGGTGTTTCCAAAAAGAATCTATTTCACACAATTCGATACAAAGGTCTGGACGCATGGTGTTGTCCTCTCAATGGGTTAGTTAATCAAGTGAAAACATTGACAAGAATTGATAAAAATAAAATCCATTTTATTCCTTCAGCGCTAGACTTATCTCGGTTTTCTAATAATGTAT
>JBILYS010000382.1:0-2605 GCA_044377625.1 Crocinitomicaceae bacterium | reverse complement strand
TTCATCTTCCAATTCAAATGAATCCGCTTCAAAAAACCAACTTAATACGGCATCGTAAGGTGTTTCTTGGTCTGGCTTTTTGAGCTTTTCAATTTTTGGGAAATAGGTCAAGAACAGTGTTTTTGTCGCTTCACTGATTAAATGATTGGCTACGAAAGAAGTTCCTTCCTGTTCTCCTTCGTAAACAAGTTCTACTTTTCCTGTGATAGATGGAATCATTCCGATCAAATCACTGAATCGAACAGTCGTTTCTTTCTCATCGTTCAAGATTGCTCTTCGTTCTGCAGTACTGACCAAATTTTCGTATGCTGTGATACTCATTCGCGCACTAACACCACTTTTATGATCGATGTATTCACTTTCTCGCGCTTCAAATGCTATTTGTTCCAAAATATCTTTTGCTAACTCAGGAACATACACGTTAAAATGTCTGTTTTCCAACTTGTCGGCTTCTTGATTGGTGATCGTTTTTGCCGTTTTAATATCAGCTGAATAATGGGTTAATATTTGTGAGCCAATTCTATCTTTTAACGGTGTAACAATACTTCCTCTGTTGGTGTAATCTTCTGGATTTGCTGTAAACACGAATTGAAGATCTAACGGAAGTCTTAATTTAAATCCACGAATCTGAATGTCGCCTTCCTCTAAAATATTGAACAAAGCAACTTGAATGCGCGCTTGTAAATCAGGCAATTCATTGATCACAAAAATGCATCGGTTTGCTCGTGGAATCATCCCAAAATGCAACACTCTTTCATCCGAATAATTCAATTTTAAATTCGCAGCTTTAATCGGGTCAATATCTCCAATTAAGTCAGCAATTGTAACATCTGGCGTAGCTAATTTTTCAAAAAAGCGATCCGAACGGTGCATCCAAACGATTGGTGTTTCATCTCCTTTTTCAGCAATTAAATCACGCGCAAAACGACTAATTGGATTGAAGGGATCATCGTTCATTTCACTGCCAGAAACAACTGGAATATATTCATCTAATAAATTCACCATCAAACGAGCAATACGCGTTTTCCCTTGTCCACGCAATCCCAATAAATTGATGTTGTGCTTTGAAAGGATTGCACGCTCTAGTTGAGGAATAACTGTTTGTTCATATCCATGCATTCCGGGGAAAGTTGTTTCACCAGATTTAAGTGCTGCAATTAAGTTGTCTCGAAGTTCTGTTTTAATACTTTTGGAAGCGTATCCTGCTGCTTTTAAAGCACCAAACGTGTTGATTGTTGTGTTCATCGTATCAGTTAATTCGTTTTTTTCTGTTTGTTTCATAATCGTGAAAAATCATTTCTCCCAATCCTTTTAATCCGGTATAAAATGCTTTTCCTTTATTTGATTTCGTAAATTCTTCCACGAAAGATTGCAAATAAGGATCTTGTGCAATCATAAATGTGGTGATTGGAATGTGCATTTTCCGTGCTTGAGCGGCCATGTTATAACACTTTTCCACAATCGTTTCATCCAATCCATTGCTGTTTTTATAATATTGACCATCTGGTAAACGAAGGCAACTCGGCTTTCCATCGGTGATCATAAAGATTTGTTTGTTCGTATTTCTTTTCCTGCGAAGAATATCCATTGCCAATTCCAAACCTGCAACGGTATTCGTGTGATAAGGACCAACTTGAAGATAGGGAAGGTCTTTTATTTTGATTGGCCATGCATCATTTCCAAAAACAATCACATCCAAAGTATCTTTTGGATAAGAAGTTGTAATCAGTTCAGCAAGTGCCATCGCTACTTTTTTTGCTGGTGTAATTCTGTCCTCACCATATAAAATCATACTGTGACTGATGTCAATCATCAATACGGTGCTCATTTGTGATTTATGGTGCGTATCCTCAACAACTAAATCTTGTTCGGTTAACCTAAAATCACCAATTCCATTATTTATTTGTGCGTTCTTTAAACTTTCTGTGATAGAAATGTTTTCAATGGAATCACCGAATTGAAAATCGCGAAACTCTCCAGTTGCTTCATCACCTTGACCACTTTTCTTTGATTTATGATTTCCTGCGCCGCTTTTCTTTATTTTCCCGAAGATTTGATCGAGTGCATTTTTGCGCAAAACGCGTTCTGTTTTTGCCGTTATAGATAACTGTCCTTTACCATCCGGTTCAATTTCTTCACGCAAATAGCCTTTCTTTTTCAAATCCTCAATGAAATCATCCATCGTATAGTCATCTGTCGTTAATGAATATTCTTTATCGAGAACATTTAGCCAATCAAGCGCTTCGTCAACGTCCCCAGATGTGTGCGTGATGAGCTCACTGAATATATCAAACAATTTATCAAATGGTGTTTGTTCAGGAGCTTCGTATGGTGTAAATACATAACCGGATCGTGGCATGAATGGAATTTATTATTAAGAACAACAAGATAGCTAAAAAGTTTTGTGCGGATTAGATTTTATCTTTCAAAAAGTGCCAAATTTTTATAAATCGTTTGCTTTTTCAGAATTATGTGCAGCATCTTTTTGAAGTCGTTCACGCAAAGAACCTTTTAACAATTGAGAATAATTGTTTTATAAACTTGTCTGCAAATAATTTCCAAAACAATTAAATGTTGACGAAATTACATTCAGCTTTGGGTTTAG
>JBILYS010000381.1:0-2610 GCA_044377625.1 Crocinitomicaceae bacterium | reverse complement strand
CGGAACAGAAGTTTTGGACGGAACAAACCCAACAGATCCATGTGATTTATTGATTGCAAGTCAAACGGTTACACCAAGTGTAGCTTGGGGCTTGTTAGATTGTGATACTGATGGATTAACGAATGACGAAGAAATCACAGCTGGTACTGATCCATTGAATCCTGATTCAGATGGTGATGGCGTAATTGACGAAACAGAAGTTTTGGACGGAACAAACCCAACAGATCCATGTGATTTATTGATTGCAAGTCAAACGGTTACACCAAGTGTAGCTTGGGACTTGTTAGATTGTGACAACGATGGAATTAACAATGGGACAGAAATAACGAATGGTTCTAATCCTCAAGATCCTTGTAGTCCAAACAGTTGCAATGATATTATTGATGTGCCAAATGCATTCACACCGGATGGTGATGGAATAAATGATGCATTGGTAATTATTGGAATTGAACAATACCCAACGAACACATTGGTTATTTTCAATAGATGGGGAAA
The DNA here is from genome assembly GCA_044377625.1 of Crocinitomicaceae bacterium. Classification (GTDB taxonomy): domain Bacteria; phylum Bacteroidota; class Bacteroidia; order Flavobacteriales_D; family Crocinitomicaceae; genus M0103. Next base: position 2,115 of record JBILYS010000381.1, on the reverse strand, counting down.
TGTTGTTTTTGAAGTAGAGAATTACAAAAATGATTGGACCGGAACGACTAATGCAGGAATCATAATTGGTGGTGAAGATCTTCCAACTGGAACATATTATTACTTACTTGATCTTAAGCAAGAAGAACAAGAAATATTAAAAGGATTTATTTATATCCAACGTTAAAATAATTGATAGGAATTATGAATACACAAAAATTAATGTTGTTTTTGGGACTACTTTTAACAAGTGGCTCAATAACATTTGCTCAACAAGACCCTCATTTTACGCAGTATTTTGATAACGCATTGTTTGTTAATCCAGCATATGCAGGGAGTACAAAAATGCTTTCAGCAACTGCAATTCATAGAGAGCAGTGGGTTGGATTTGAAGGAAGACCAACATCAACAACTTTTAGTATTCATTCTCCACTTTCGTATGAGTCTGTAGGGGTCGGATTTACCGCAGTAAGAGATGTCTTAGGCCCACTTAAGCAAACAATGTTTTATGGTGATTTCTCCTATAGTCTTCGTTTTAAAAAGAGCCGCAGTTTAGCTTTTGGATTGAAAGCAGGATTGAATCTAATAAATATGGAAACGGCATCATTAAATACTACTCAAGAAAGTGACCCTCATTTATTGACGAATACATTGAATAAAGTAAATCCTAATTTTGGATTTGGTGTCTATTATCGTTCCCCAAAACTGTTTTTTGGTTTGAGTACCCCGAAAATTATTGAACAGAGTTATGATGGTTCAGCAAAAAATAGAGAGAAAAGACATTATTTTGCAATAGTTGGTGGGATTATTAAGATGAATACATCATGGAAATTGCGACCAGCGGCTCAAGTTAAAATGACAGCTGGAGCACCTATAAGCATGGATCTTTCTGTTGCTGCTATTCACAGAGACCAACTTTATCTTGGTGCGATGTATCGTTTTGGAGCGGCTTACGGAATATTTGTTCAATATCAGATTTCGCAACAATTTCGTGTTGGTTTAGCATCGGATTTTGGAACGCAAGCACTTCGTAATTATAATAACGGAACATTCGAAATAATGCTGTCTTATGATTTTTCATTTAATAAAGAAGGTGTTCGTTCGCCACGTTATTTCTAAAGTAATTCAAAATGAATAAAATGCTAAAAATTAATACCTTAATTGGTTTTCTTTTCCTTACAAGTTTGCTTTTTGGACAAACGGCTAAATTGAAAAAGGCGGATGCCAATTACGCAAATCTATCCTATGCTTTCGCTTCTGCAAGTTATGAAAAATTAGTAGGTACTGAAGTTGATAGTCCAGCAATGAAAGCAAAACTTGCTCATTCGTACTATCAAATTGGGAATATGAAACGATCTGAAGAATTTTATACGTTGGCTTTTTCAGGCACAAACGATCTTTCCTTGGAGCATTACTTTTATTTCGCACAAGCGTTAAAGCAAAATGGTAAATACGCCGAAAGTGATAAATGGATGACGCAATTTCACGCAAAAGAAATCAAAGATCAACGCGGAGTTTTATTTGCGAAAGACCAATCCTATTTATCTAAAATACTTGGTGAACAAGCACATTTTACCATCGGAAATATTTCCTTTAATTCAGCGAAGTGTGATTTTGGAGGATATGACTTTCATAAAGGGGAAACGCTTTATTTTATTTCATCTAGAAGAAAAGGATTAATTCGAAGAACGTGGACGTGGAATGCGGATAACTTTTTAGATATCTATACGCGTAAAATAACCTCAGAAAAAGAGGTAGTTAAGCCATTCTCGAAAAAAGTAAATTCTAACTTCCATGAAGGTCCTATTTGTTTTTCTACAGATGAAAGCCGTGTTTATTTTACGCGTAATAATATTGCCAAAGGGAAGCTTCGAAAAGATCAAAAAGGGATTCAGAATTTGAAACTCTACTTTGCCGAAGTGGATGAAAAGGGAAATTGGAGCAATTCATTTGAATTAAAGCTCAACTCAAAAGAATATTCTGTTGGCCATCCTACAATTTCAAAAAATGGTAAAACACTTTATTTTGTATCTGATATGCCAGGTGGTTTTGGTGGAGCAGATATTTATAAAGCAGAAATTCTAGCTGATGGGAATCTTGGTCAACCGATCAATTTAGGAAATAAAATAAATACGG
>JBILYS010000380.1:0-2615 GCA_044377625.1 Crocinitomicaceae bacterium | reverse complement strand
CCATTACTATGGAGAATCATAACAATTTCACTGTTCAATTATTAAGTCGAGATTGGTATATTTTTGATTCCTTAAATGAGCCGAATTTTGTAAGTGGAAATGGTGTGATTGGAGAGCAACCAATTTTAAAACCAGGCCAACAATTCACCTATATGAGTGGTTGTGAATTGTTTTCTGAAATAGGGTTCATGAAAGGATTTTATACCTTTAAAAATCTAACTGACAACAAACTTTTTCAAGTTTATGTCCCGATTTTCAAATTGATACATCCACCTAGACTTAACTAATTTTCTTTCTGTAAAACACTAAGAAAGTTAAGGCTACAATAGCAAAGGCAAAAACGGCATATAGAATATTTGTGTGGTATTTTTCATTTTCGATAGCAGCAATTAAATTAGCTTCATGTAATTCATTTTTATCATCAACTTCCATTTGATCTAGCGATTGTAAAAGTTCAGTATCAGTGGATTGCTCAATTGCCAATTCAGAAAAATACTTTTTTTGTAAATCAACCACCTTTGCCATTTCTTGGTAGGCTTGTTCCCATTTATTTTGAGTTTTATAAACTTCAGAAATAGCAAAAACTGCATCTAATTCTTCTCTAACCAATTTCTTGTTTTTGCTGTAATCTTTACAGATCAAGAAATATTCAATTGCTTTGTCAAATACCTTTGATTGATTATAATAGTCACCTAAATTGAAATAGCTTTCAGAAATGGATTTTGAATTTTTTGTTTGAAGCCTCAAATCCAATGCTTTTTGGAAATATTCTAAGGATTTTTCTAGTTCGTTCTCTTTAAAAAACACAATTGCCATATTGTTATAAGCCTGCGCAATGAGTGACGTTGCTTTCGATTTAAAACCAAAATCAGCGCTTTTTCGATAATATTCTTTTGCTAAAGGAACATTCTTTTTATTTTCTGCAATTGTTCCAAGTAATGCATAAGCACTTGAAACGGCTTCAAATTTATTTCTTTTAAGAGATTCCGTTTTATAATGTTGTAAAATCGCTTCGGCTTTATCGTCATTCCCACTGTTAATATAAGCTTGAGCTATATTCACCTCCGCTAAAAACACGGAAGTCGGATCAGGCGAATTCTTGCCACATTTTAACGATTTTAAGTAATATTTTTCTGCTTCAATTGGTTTTCCATTGTTTAAATAACCATTACCAATCTCATTGAGTATTTCCGTTTGAACTACAAAATTTTCTCTTTTCTCAAAATACGTGTTTGCAGCTTTTAAATATTCAATCCCTTTTGATTGCTGACCTGTTCGAATTAAATAACTTCCTAAAGAACGTTTTCCAACATTAATTGCAAAATCATTTTTTCCTCCATATCCCAGCATCAATATTTGAACCGCATCACTTTTTAAGGAGTCCAAATCATTCCTTAAATAATAATTCCAATTTTCTAAGGAAAGTGCTGCTGCTTCCTGAATTTCTTTCTCTGAAAGTTGACGCGAAGACTTATTTGTTTCTTGAGCAATTATTGATTGAAAGGAAACTAAAAATAAAAGGAAGAATACTATTTTCATGAGAATAATTTAAAGCAATGTATTTTGTAAATTTACATCATTGCAAGGATAAACAACAATCATTACTTTTACAAAAAAATATTTTTATGTCAAACGCGATTTTCCAAGTGCCAATTGCTGTAAATGAACCAATCAAAGGATATGCTCCTGGTTCTGCTGAACGCAAAAGTTTATTGAACAAATACCAAGAAATGTACAATCAGGCAGCTATTGATGTCCCAATGTATATCGGAGGAAAAGAAATTAGAACGACCAACAAAAAACCGATGACTTCACCCCATGATCATCAAAAGGTTTTAGGTCACTATAATGTTGGTGATGCAACACATGTGCAAGATGCAATCGACGCTGCTTTAGCTGCAAAAGATGCTTGGGCAAATTTACCTTGGGAGGACCGCGCAGCTGTATTTTTAAAAGCAGCTGATCTTTTAGCAGGTCCTTTTAGAGATAGAATGAATGCTGCTACCATGTTAGCTCAATCAAAAAACGTTTATCAAACAGAAATTGATGCTGCATGTGAATTGATTGATTTTTTCAGATTCAACGTTCAATACATGACGCAAATTTATAAGGAACAACCTGAATCTTTGCCTGGCATGTGGAACAGATTAGAATACCGTGCCTTAGAAGGGTTCGTATTTGCATTGTCTCCATTTAACTTTACATCAATCGCAGCTAATTTATCGGCTGCCCCAATGATGATGGGAAATGTTGTTGTCTGGAAACCAGCTGAATCACAAATCTATTCTGCTCAAGTGATTATGGATTTGTTCAAAGCTGCTGGAGTTCCTGATGGTGTTATCAATATGGTAACTGTTAGTGGACAAACTGCTGGTGAGGTTATTTTCAAAAACAAGCATTTTGCTGGTATCCACTTCACTGGATCAACAGGTGTTTTCCGTCAGTTATGGAGAAATATTGCTGATAATTTAGAAAATTACCGTTCATATCCTCGAATTGTTGGTGAAACAGGCGGAAAAGATTTTATCATGGTTCATAAATCTGCTGATGCGGCTGAAGTTGCAACTTCTATGGCACGTGGAGCATTTGAATTCCAAGGTCAAAAATGTTCTGCT
>JBILYS010000379.1:0-2620 GCA_044377625.1 Crocinitomicaceae bacterium | reverse complement strand
TGGGATAACTTGATGTTAATTGAATTCTTGCTTCTGGAGAAACCATCAAAGCCCAATTGTTTTTAAAATTCAGTATTAAACCTACATTAAAGACTGAACTTAAGACAACTGAACTATATCCAATTTTTGTTTTAACAGTTTCTTCCACTTTGGCATCTGTGCTTGTTGTCCATTGTTTTTCTTGGCGATAACCTGTAAACATTTGGGGAATCAAGCCTGCTCCTACATAAAATTTTAAATCTTTTCCAATAGTATAGTTAATTCTAACAGGCATTGATATATAACTATAAAAATTTTGATATGAAAAGGATGTGTCCGATGCTACATAAGAATAACTTTCTCCATTTCGAAGAAAAGAAATTCCACCATCCCACATTACGTGCTTATTGATCTGACTTTGCATTCCAATTCCAAATGACCAAGTTGTTAAGTTCTTTTCATCTGCACGAATCCCAAGTGTATCTCCATAAACATCACCGTTTTTCTCTAATGAACGATACGATTTAGACCAATTTGAAACGAGATAAGCTGCAGTTGTTGATTCCTTCTTTTTCAATCCAATTGTATCTGCAACAGCCGTTGATTTAGATTTTTGTTTTTGCTTTTTTTGTTCACTTGTAGGTTCTCCAATCATGATTTGACCAATGATCGTATTTGTGAATAAGAAAACTGCAATTAATAGAATAAAACCTTTCATTATTTCGTTATTTTTACAACTCTTTAAACAGAGAAGGAAACAAATATCGTAAAAATTAGAACAAGCAAGATATGAGCACGAAAGTAAAGAAGAAAAAAAGCCTTTTAAGAAGAATATTGAAATGGACAGGATTTACATTCCTTTTCTTATTGATTATATTAATTATCACCCCGATACTTTTCAAAGACCAAATTAAAGAATTGGTTATAAAAGAGGTGAACAAATCTTTGAATGCGAAATTATCTCTTGGCGATTTTGATTTAACGTTTTTAAGTACGTTCCCAAATATGACCATCGAGTTAAACGATGCAAAATTGGTTGGAATGGATAAATTCAAAGGAGTTGAATTGGCGAATATTAAACAATTCGTTGCTCATGTAGATTTTTGGAGTGTTGTATCTGGTGATCAAGTTGAAATAGATGAAATTCATTTAATTGATCCTTCTTTTGATGTACGCGTTTTAAGTGATGGCCTAGCAAATTACGATATTGTTAAGCCAGATTCCGTTAAAACTCCAGAAGAAGTTTCTGAACCTTCGAATTTCAAACTTTCATTAAAAGAATATAGCATCACAAATGCCAATATCAATTACGATGATCAATCGTCTGACATCGCAATGAACATCAAGAATTTAAATCATACTGGAACAGGTGATTTGACTGCTGATGTGATTGATTTTGAGACTACAACAAACATGGAAAAAATCACGTTTGACATGGACGGTGTTTCTTATTTAACAGATGTGAAAACGGATGTTATTGCCAATATTTTAATGGAATTCACCGAGAAATCCTCTAAATTCACCTTAAAAGACAATTCGTTTAAATTAAATGCCTTGACATTTTCTGTTGATGGATTCTATGAAATGTTAGAAAATCATGACAACATGGATTTGAAATTGAATGCGTCAAAAGCAACATTCAAAGAATTTTTATCCTTGATTCCAGCTTTCTACCATTCAGGCTATGAAAGTATGATTTCAAAAGGAAACCTTCAATTAGGTGGTGAAGTGAAAGGAATCATGGACGATAAAAACATGCCAGGTTGGGATTTTAAATTGAATGTCGACAAAGCATCTATTAAGTATCCAGATCTTCCAGGAACAATCACAAATATTTTAGTGAAGGCTGGATCTAAATTCGCCGGTGGTGCCGACATGGATAAAATGACGATTGATGTAGATAAATTCCATGCTGACTTTGTTGGAAATACAATAGATGCCAATTTGAAAATGCGCAATCCAATGACAGATCCATTATTGATTTCTAAAATCAAAGCAAAAGTAGATTTGGCAACGTTAAAAAAAGTAATGCCAATGGCTGAAGGTGAATCGTATACGGGGAAATTGAAAGCTGATGTTGATATTAATGGTAGAATGAGCGCGTTGGACAGAGGAGATTATGAAGCGTTTAAAGCGGCAGGTACGTTGGAATTAATGAACATGATTTATAAAACCAAAGACTTAAATGAGGATGTAAATATCACAGACATGATTTTCAGATTTTCTCCTCAAAACTTGAGTTTGGAAAAATTAATCGCAAAAACCGGAAAATCTGATTTTCAGATGAATGGAAAAATTGACAATTACATGGGATATATGTTCCGCGATGAATTGCTAAAAGGGAATTTCACGTTTAACAGCAACTATTTGGACATTGATCAATTGATGAACATCGTTCCAACAAGTGAAGCAGCTCCAGCGGCCGATGCTGCAAAAACGGAAGCGGCACCAGCAACTGCTGAACCAACATTAATTCCAGACAATATTGACTTTTTGTTGAATACTTCAATCAATACATTGAGATACAATAAAATGGATATTAAAAATGTCAAAGGAGCAGTTAAAATGAAAGAAGAAGTTGCTTCATTGGATAATCTTACCATGAATGCAATGGGCGGATCTATTGGCTTGGATGGAAGTT
>JBILYS010000378.1:0-2622 GCA_044377625.1 Crocinitomicaceae bacterium | reverse complement strand
TCTGATTTAAAGCATGGATAAAAGTCGTGAAATACTAAAAAAATACTGGGGTTTCGATCAATTTCGATCTATTCAAGAAGAAATTGTTGACGATGTAATTTATGGTCATGATACGCTGGCGCTGCTTCCAACTGGCGGAGGGAAATCAATTTGCTTTCAAATACCAGGGATTGCGAGAGAAGGAATCACACTTGTTGTGTCTCCTTTAATTGCTTTAATTCAAGATCAAGTTACCAATTTACAAGCAAAAGGAATCCGAGCTAAGTCGATAATAAGTGGTATGAGTTACCGTGAAATTGACATTACGCTCGACAATGCCCGCTTTGGAGGTTTAGACTTTTTATATACATCACCCGAAAGATTACAATCGAAATTATTTATAGAACGTTTCAAATTGATGAACATTGGTCTTATTGTAGTGGATGAGGCACACTGTATTTCTGAATGGGGACATGATTTTCGTCCATCGTTTAAAGATATTTATAAGTTACGTGAAATTCACCCCGAAGTACCAATAATTGCACTTACAGCAACGGCCACATCAAAAGTTAGAGAAGATATAATTAAGCAATTACGGCTAAAAAAGCCAAAAATTCACGAGGCCTCATTTGAAAGATCTAATTTAAGTTATGAGGCTTATCAATCCGAAAACAAGCTTTCTGAAATTGTTGATTATTGCACAAAAAACCTTTCGCTATGTGGAATAGTTTATTGCCAAACACGCAAGAGTGTTAAGGAGATAGCTAAGATTTTACAAGTAAATAAGGTTAGTGTTGGGGTTTATCATGGAGGCATGAACAAAGATGATAGAAATCTGATGTTGACGAATTGGCTAGAAGGAAAGATCAAGGTAATGGTTTCTACGAATGCTTTTGGGATGGGAATCGATAAACCGGATGTTCGTTATGTTTTGCATTATGAATTTCCACCATCACTTGAAGCCTATTTTCAAGAAGCAGGAAGAGCTGGTCGAGATGGAAAAGAATCAAGGGCGATTGTCTTTTGGGAACAAAGTGATATTGACAAACTTGTTGAACGCAATGAGAACCAATTTCCACCTTCCGAAACCGTTAAACTAACTTATCGAGCGCTGTGTAACCATTTAAAAATAGCAATTGGTTCAGGACTTGATGAAACATATTTTTTTGAAATTCAAAAGTTTTGTACTTCATTCAATTTAAACCCATTAATCACTTACAATTCTTTAAAAATTCTAGAATTAAATAATGATTTAGTTTTTTCAGAAGGAGTTTTTAGTCCTACTAAAGTGAAATTCGCTGTTGGGAATAAGGAATTGTACAATTTCCAAATTCAACATTCTAAATTGGTAGGTTTAACAACACTTTTATCGAGAAGTTATCCTGGAATATTTGATTCTTACTTCGAAATTCATGAAAAAGAGTTTATCAAACGCTTAAATATCTCAACTGCTGAATTAAATATTCAATTAAAACAATTGGAAAAAAATGGGATTCTCGATATCACTTGGAGTAGTTCTCTCCCATCCGTAACATTAACACATGAGCGATTACCAGATAATTATTTAAATCTTTCAGAAGAAGTATATTTTTCACGAAAAGAAAACGCTCGTAAAAAATTAGATGCAGCAATTAGTTATCTTACAAAAAATGAATGTCGCTCGGCACAATTGATCCATTATTTTGGACAAGAAATACAACCATGCGGTAAATGTGATGTTTGTAAAAATCAGAATGTTGCAGACTATTCTATTAAAGAACTAAAGGTAATTCTTCTAGAAATACTGAAAGTTGAAGCTACTATTGAAGAGTGTGTAAATAAGACAAATGCTTCTACTGAAATGATTCTAATTTGTTTAAAAGAACTAATTCTTGATGGGAAAATTCAAAGTAAAAATGATTGTTATTTTTTAAAATAATTCATAATTCAAATGGAGACACATAGAAAACATAGTGGGTTTATGGGAGTGAAAACATAGTGAGTTTATCGAAGTGAAAACATAGTGGTTTTTTTGGGCGCAACTAGTAACCAGTAACTCGCAATTTGTAACTCGCAACTATCAACTATCAACTATCTAACCAACGCCACTTTCAAATCGTGAATTTCCTTTTGCAACTCTTGAATAGATTTGCTAATATCATTATCATCCATACGAACTTCGGGTAATTCAGGAGAAATATAATTCACAAATTTCCAAATTTCAATGATATCATTGGCGTGAACCAAATACGGCTTATAAAATGTATTTGTTGAACACAACTGAAAGGACTGACTCGTGTCTAATAAATTATGTACCACTTTAAAAACAATTCCCTCCTCTTTTGTAACCACGATACACGGTGTTCCAGAGCGAATTGTCATCCAATTTTGAATGTATTCTGCAACAACCTGTGAACCTTCGACCACCGGTGGCATTGAATCACCAATAATTGGGAATGATCGGTATTTTTTATTCTTTGAAAGGAAAGGCAGAAAAAAAGTTGGTAATACTTTCAGATAATCAGGATCAGCATAACCAGAAGTATATCCTGCACTTGCTTTCATTGGAATCATTTCAATTAGCTCCTCTTCATTCTGATCTACAACAGAAGTCAAAACACGTAATTTTTGTCCTTTGACATCTGCGTACAAGCCTTTATCGAG
>JBILYS010000377.1:0-2624 GCA_044377625.1 Crocinitomicaceae bacterium | reverse complement strand
AATACCACGGTAAATCAATTCACGTCTTAAATGCTCCTTCACCAGCTGCAACAGCATCACTCGCAATCGGAGGATATATCGCGGAAGAAGCTGAGAAACACTTTGAATTGAAGAATTAAAAGTATAATTCTCGAATTAATTAGGTTCTTAACGAAGACATTCCACCATCTACATGCAAAATTTGCCCTGTAATCCAACTGGCATTTGTAGATAATAAAAAGTCAGCGAGATGCACAATGTCATCTGTCGTTCCTATTCTTTTGAGTGGATGTCGCAATGCATTTGCTTCCTTTTTCTGATCAGTATTTAATAACGATGCAGCCAAAGGAGTATCTGTTAGAGATGGAGCGATACAATTAACTCTGATTTTTGGAGCATATTCAGCAGCCAATGCTTTTGTTAAACCTTCAATTGCTCCTTTAGAGGCAGAAACTTGTGTGTGAAAAGGCAAACCAGTTTGAACGGCAAGCGTTGAAAATAAAAGTATAGCCGCATTATCGGTATTTTTTAATTTTGAAACAACAGCTTGAATCGTTTTTATGGCTCCAACAACTTGTAAATTATAGTCGTTCGTAAAATCAACTGGTTTAATTCTCTCGAAAGGACGAAGATTGATCGTCCCCGGGCAATAAATAACGCCAGCTAAAGTATCAGGTAAATAATCAAATGAAAGATTGTCATCCAAAACATTCAAATGGGTGTAGCTTATTAACGGATTGTCAGATTGAATTTCATGGGTATTGTACGTTCCATATACGCGATGACCATTCTCCGCCATTTTCAATGCGAGTGCTCTACCAATTCCTGATGAAGCACCGATAATTAAGTAATTTGCCATTTTATTTTTTTTAGAAGTAAGAAACTATTGACTCCTTTTAGGAAATCTTAAATAAATCCTTTTTATCGTTTACTTATTTTATTCATTGAAATGGATTTTTGACGGCTACATTTAAACCGATTGATTTCTGGATTTCTCTTAAATGCATGTTTTTGACTCGTTCCGCTATTTACGCGTTTCCTCCACAAATTAAAACTGCTTCTCTTTAATTCTTTGCGCATTAATTCAATTACAGCTGATTCGGAAAATCCAAATTGTAATTCAATGGCCTCAAACGTAGTTCGGTCCTCCCAAGCCATTTCAATTATCCTATCAATATCCTTTGGTTCCATTCTTTTGCTTTTTAAAGGGAATCTTTTCTAAAAAAAAACTTCGGATGAGACTTCCAAACAGATAACAGTTTTTAAGCACAAATTGTTTTGGTAATCGAAAGCAATTCAAAATTTTAAGGGGTGATAGCAAAGAGAATTATATGTTTGAAAAAAGCGTGGTTCTTTTGTCTTAAAGAAGATGAATTTGCTTCTTAAAAATAATTTAACGGCTGACCGCTTAGCGATTGGCCCAATTTTTTAAACAAAACGTTACACCGAAGTTAAAATTATTTTCTTTCAATTAAGTATTGTTGCGAAGCTAGATCTTGGGCTGGCGCATGAGGCGCTGTTATAGGTATATCAATTTTTAATAAATCGTTCAACTGACTGTCCAATTTAAATTAAATAAATTCCATTTGATAATTTTCTAATATCAATTAAAGATTCTTTGTTTAATATAGAATGGGTTGAAAGAGTTTTCCCATTTAGGTCACTTAATACTATTTGATTGTTTTGAGGTGTATCCATTTCAATCTGTAACCAATCAGATGCTAGATTAGGCAGTAGTTTAAAGTTCGAATAATCAATTTCCGAAATGCCTGCCCATCCACATGATTCTGAATAGTTTGATTGAGCATCCTCTATCCAATTTGGGTTATTAGTTGAACCAATTGAATCGTCTACTTGAATACAATAAAGATTAGGGTTTCCTTCGGCATGGAATTCATAGATCATAGCATTCACACCATTTTTTAAATCGAGTGTCACAAGTTCATTGCTATCAGCATAGACTTGTCCTAATGATTGGCAGTAACTCAAATTAAGTTCAGAAAGATTATTATTTCGACAACTGAAGATGCTCATTATTAGATTAATCCCTGCATGTATTTGTGAGAGTTGATTATTGCTGCAGCTAAAAAACTCAAGTTCAAACAGATTTGAAATATCAAGACTACCTGTTAATTGATTTTCTATACACATCACATACCCAAGATTAGAAAAAAGTGCGAATTTTTAATTATTTGCTTGTATCGTTATAAAAAAACAGAGTTCAAAATGTATCGAAATATCCTGATGGTTAATTGAAATCCTCAACTTAATCAATATTCAGTTTTATAGGAATAAATACATGTGAAATTAATCTTAAATAAATAAATCCAAAAACATTTAATGGTAATTTATAGCATTAAAATAATTAATAGTTTGGTGTTCTTAAGTTGTTCGTAATTAAGACATTCGATAATTAGTTTTGTCAAAAAAACAACAACAATGAAACCGACACAACTAATTACATTTTTTTTAATTCTTCTTAGTTATAATAGTTATAGTCAAACGGTTTTGTCTCCAGGAGATATTGCTATTATTGGATTTTCTTCAAGTGGAAGAAATGATGCTGTTAAGTTAGTTACCTTGGTTGATTTAGAATGTGGCACCTCATTTATTGTAACTGACAACAATTGGAGAAGCACTAATGT
>JBILYS010000064.1:0-7651 GCA_044377625.1 Crocinitomicaceae bacterium | reverse complement strand
TTCTAAATATGGCTTGTCGTAGGGTAATTGTTGTCCTGCTGATTCAGCCAACGTATTGGCATCATTTGCTTTTGTTGCAAGGTAAACTGCAACGGCTGGCAACAATCCACCAAAAACACCATTCCCAATATGATAGGGCAAAGACATCGAAGTGTATCGTATATTGGTTGGAAATAATTCAACAAGGAAAGCAGCGATTGGGCCATAAACCATAGTTACAAACAAAACCTGAATAAAGACCATCCAAATCAATGTCCACTTGTCGGAATTATTAACAATAATCGAGGATTTTATTTCCTCTTTCGCGGCTACAATTTCTTTGCCTTTGTGCTTCAAAAAAATTGTTTTAACATCTGTTTTTTTAGCTCCATCTTGGAAATAATAGTTCGTAGTATAAACTGAATCGCTCAAATTAGTTTTAGGATTTGTGACAAACGATAATTTGGTGTTTTGCTTCGAAACGATCTCTATTTTATTCTTAATAGAAACAGTTTGATACATTTTCTCGTAGATTGGTCGGTAGCAAAAAACAGCTAATAACATTCCGGCAAGCATGATTTTCTTCCTTCCAATTTTATCGGACAAAGCACCAAAAACGAGAAAGAACGGGGTCCCCATTAATAAGGCAATTGCAATCAAAACATCCGATTGCATTTTATCGACCATGCAGATTTTTTCTATAAAACTCATGGCATAAAACTGACCCGTATACCAAACAACTCCTTGACCCATCGTTGCTCCGAAAAGCGCTAACAAAACATATTTGAAATTTGCTTTGTTCCCAAAACTTTCTTTCAACGGATTTTTTGAAAGATGACCTTCAGCTTTTACTTTTGCAAATAAAGGTGATTCTCCCATTTTTTTACGAATGAAATAGGAAACAGCTACCATGATTATCGACACCCAAAAAGGCACACGCCATCCCCATTCATTGAAATCTTCTTTTGACAAAGCCATTCGCGTGAGCATAATGACGAGCAATGAAACAAATAACCCTACTGTTGCAGTTGTTTGAATCCATGAAGTCCAATATCCTCTTCTATTTGCAGGGGCATGTTCCGCTACATACGTCGCGGCTCCTCCATATTCTCCACCTAATGCCAATCCTTGTAACAAACGCAACAGCAAAACTAAAACAGGAGCCATGAATCCTATTGATTCATAGGATGGAACACAACCTATAAGAAAGGTAGCTCCTCCCATCAAAAGCAAGGTCACCATGAATGTATATTTCCTTCCAATCAAATCACCTAATCTTCCAAAGAACAATGCTCCAAAAGGACGGACAACAAAACCCGCAGCAAAAGTTGCAAGTGTTGCCAAAAAAGCTGCCGTTGGATTATCTGAAGGGAAAAATTTAGTCGAAATAACTGTCGCTAAACTTCCGAAAATGTAAAAGTCATACCATTCGATTAAAGTCCCCAATGAGGAGGCTCCAATAATTTTCCATAGTCCTTTTGATTCATTTGCCATTGAATAGTGTTCTTCTGAATTTTAAATGTAGGATATTAAATCGAAAATGAATTCATTAATGTGCTAGTTTTATCTCCACCCTTCTATTGATATCTTTATCCGACTCCGATTTTTCTTTTGCAATTCTTGGTTCATCAAAGGATTTTCCAACGTATACCATTTGTTCTCTTGGGACGTTGTGACGAACCAACATTTTGTAAATCGATTTTGCTCTTTTTTTCGACATGTGTTTGGCCGGACCGCAGCAAACATGACCTTCTATAACGATGTTTATTTTTGGATTTTGAATGAGGTAATCTGATAATAGCATCAATTTATATTGGCTGACATGGCTGATTTGTGCACTGTTGTTTTGGTAATGGATAATTATTGGAAAACTCGGTGCTTCATCTGCATAAGTATTTGTATCAACTTGACTAAAAGTAAAAGATGACAAAATTAGTAGCAGGAAAAATAAAACGCTTTTCAAGTTATTATTCCGATTAGTTTCACGATGAAGATACTGATTTAAGCTATTCCTATATTAAAACTTCCATCCAAGGTTAATTTTCCATTTACGGGTTCAGTTTTCCCAGGGATAATTAACCCTTTTATAACTCCTGTTTTTCCCTTTTCTAATAGGTCCAAAAGTTGAGATTCAGTCATTTTTTTACCCAATATTTCAAATGGAATTTTAAACCCACAAGCCGCATAATTAGAACACCCTAAAGCAGTTTTTCCTTTCATCAATTTGGCTGTTTTACATTTTGGGCAATTCAAAGAATCTAAAGCAGGTTTTTCTTTTACAACTCTTGGTGCTCGTTCCTTTTTTACAGTTTCTGTAGTACTCGGAAGCGGTTCAACTTGAATTTTTCTATAATTATTAAAAATCACTTCATCCGTTAATTCGCGCACCATTTTAAAAAGTTCTTGCTTGAAAACTTCCAATTCGTATTCCCCTTTTTCAATTAAACGGATCTTTCTTTCCCAATTCCCCGTCAATTCAGGACTCTTCAATAATTCATTTTGAATGGTATCAATTAGATCCATTCCTGTTGGAGTGGCTATAATATTTTTTCTGTTCTTTTCAATGTATTTACGACGGAACAATGTTTCGATAATATTTGCACGAGTTGAAGGTCTTCCAATCCCATTATCTTTCATTAATTCTCGCATTTCTTCATCGTCTACTTGTCTTCCAGCTGTTTCCATTGCGCGTAACAAAGTTGCTTCTGTATATGGCTTGGGAGGTGATGTTTTTCCTTTGTGAACGATTGGTGTATGAGGTCCCTTTTCACCTTTTTCGAAAATTGGGAGTACGCGTTCTTCATCACTAGCAGAATTTCCTCCCCCTTTATCCCCCTCCAAAGGGGGAATCTGACCATTCGTTGATTTCGGTTCGTCGTAAATAACTCTCCAACCTGGTTCGATGATTTGCTTGCCAGTAACTTTGAAATCGAGTGATCCAACTTTTGCTAAAACAGTCGTGTTTGAAACTTTACATTCTGGGTAGAATACGGCAATAAATCGTTTTGCAATTAAATCATAAACTTGTTGTTCAACCGGTGAAATTCCACTTGGGTTCACTCCTGTTGGAATAATTGCATGGTGATCAGTAACTTTTTTATCGTCAAAAACGGTCTTGGATTTCGGAATTGGCTTTTGTAATAAAGGTGCCGTGAAACGCGAATAATACTGCATTCCTTTTAATATTCCTTCAATTTTTGGATGAATATCTTCTGATAAATAAGTTGTATCTACACGCGGATAGGTCACAATTTTCTTTTCATATAAACTCTGAACAAGCTTTAAAGTTTCATCTGCTGAGAATCCAAATTTCTTGTTTCCTTCAACTTGTAACCCTGTTAAATCAAACAAACGAGGATTCCCTTCTTTTCCTTCTTTTTGTTCAAACGATGTTACTTCAAATTCATGTTGTTTAAGATATTCCAGCCCCTTATTGGCTTTTTCTTCACTTGTCAAACGATCTATCTGACACAAAAATTCAGTATCACGATAAGTCGTTTTCAATTCCCAATATTCAGCTGTTGTAAAAGCGTTTATTTCCTTTTGACGTTGAACAATCATTGCCAAAGTTGGTGTTTGAACGCGTCCTACAGAAAGTGTTACTTTCCCTTGCCCAAATTTCTTTGTAAACGCTCTTGTTGCGTTAATTCCTAGAAGCCAATCTCCTATTGCTCTTGCGGATCCAGCCGCATATAAATTGTCGTATTGTTTAGAATCTTTCAGTTTTTTAAACCCTTCTTTAATTGCTTCTTCCGTAAGTGATGAAATCCATAAGCGTTGAATTGGCTTATTGCATTTAGCCTTCAATAAAACCCATCTCTGAATCAACTCTCCTTCTTGCCCAGCATCACCACAATTTATCACAGATTCACATTGCGCAACTAAATTTTCAATACACTTGAATTGTTTTTGGACTCCTGCATCATCGACTACCTTAATTCCAAAATTTTGGGGGATAATCGGTAAATCTTCCAATTTCCACCATTTCCAATTCTCTTTATAATCGTGTGGCTCTTTCAAAGTACATAAATGCCCAAATGTCCAACTAACCCAATAGCCATTCCCTTCCCAGTAGCCGTCTTTTCTATTTCGGGCTCCCAGAATTTCCGCTATGTCTTTTGCTACGGATGGCTTTTCGGCGATACAAAGAATCATTTTTTATTTGGGATTCGTGATTCGTGATTCATTTTAAAACTCAATTGGAAACACATAGAAACATAGGGCACATTGGATGACAAATTCATAATTCATAATTCATAATTCATAATTCATAATTCATAATTATAACTAGTAATTCCGCTTGTAATTCATAATTCTATAACCCGCTTCGTGTTTATCGTCTATTTCATGTGATGCGATTTCAGTAACGGCCCATTTCGACTCATCAAATTTTGGGAAAAACGTTTCTGCATCATAGACTTTATCAACGTGCGTAATAAACATTTCTTCAACGCAATTCAATTCTAATGCTTGTCGATAAATTTCACCTCCACCGATGATAAAAACAATTCGGTCTGTTTCATTTTTATAATGTTCTAGACATGCTTCAATGGAATTGAATACTTGACAATTCTCAGCTTCAAACGAACTATTTCTTGTTAAAATAACATTTTCTCTATTTGGAAGAGGTCGGTATTTTTCAGGAATAGAATCGTGATTTTTTCTTCCCATTACAACAATTTGACCTGCAGTTTTTTGCTTAAAAAATTGCATATCAGATGGTAAATGCCACATTAAGTCATTGTTTTTTCCAATGCCTCCTTCGCGGTCCATTGCTACGATTAATGCTACTTTCATTCTTCTATAAGTGTAAATTCTTGGGGTGAAATAAAAACTATTTTCAACGGATTCGAAACCAAACAATCTTGGAAAAATCGTTTGTTTCCATATGCCTGTTCCTTCGTATTATAGATCCCGGAAACATAGGCATATTTCCCATTTGGTTCTATTACTTTATGGATGTAATTTGACAATTCGGTTTTTAATAATTCCGGGGACTTCGTGTCAGAACGCTCTTCAAGTAAAACTGAATAATAACCTTTTAAATAAGAACTGTACAAAATCCCAATTTCACTTTCTTGAGAAACGATATATTCAGAAGAACCAATAGAATGCTCAGCAAACAATTTTCTACTATCCATAAAGAATTGCTCCATCTTAAAAATTGCACTATCCGCCATAAAATCTGGTCGCAATTCAGCATAATTAAATTCTGGTAAGAGGTAATAATATTTGCTTCCTTTTTCCTGTTTGATATGAACGTATGCAAAGCTGTGATGAATTTCTTCGATACTTACTTTTCCATTTTCTTTTTTGAGTGTTGTTCCAACCATTAATCCGCCATTTTTATAACGGTCTTTTTGGTTAGAAACATAATTTCCCATCGACCAAACAGTTAATTTTTCTTTTCCGTTGACCACTTTTTTTTGCATCGGTTGAATGACATGAGGGTGACTTCCGATGACCATGTCGACACCTAATTCGTAACAATATTTCTCCCATTTTTTTTGGTAAGCACTCGGCAATGATTCATATTCTGTTCCCCAATGCATGGTACAAATAATATAATCTGCATTTAACTCTTTTGCGCGTTTAAAGTCTTTTTTGATTACAGCACTATCGATGTAATTTATGATTAACGGCGTCGCAACGACAATTCCATTTGTACCATACGTGTAATTCAGAATTGCCACTTTCATCCCATTTTGATTCAACATCAAAGGATAATTGAGATCGCGTTCAGCCTTGTTTCGAAAAGTTCCAGTGTGTTTGATTCCAAGTTTGTCTAACACGTCTAACGTTCTAATCACACCTTTTGCTCCACCGTCGCAAGAGTGATTATTACACGTCAACAACACATCAAAACCAGCATTTATTAATGCAGGAGATAGTTCATCGGGTGCAGAAAATTGAGGGTAACCACTGTATGGTTTTCCGGCATGTGTTACTTCTAAATTTGCAATTGCAATATCGTGTTGTTCAATAATCGGTTTTACAAACTGAAAACCTGCATCGTAATCATAACTATCTGTTAATTCATTTCGAGCGGCAGCAATTTGAGGGCCATGGGACATGACATCTCCAGCGAATAGAAATGATAATTCTTGTTGTGCGTTTCCATGAAGAAAAACAATACAACTAAATACAATTAAGACATAGTTGAGAAATTTGTTTTTTTTACCACATAGGGACATAGAGCACATAGTTAGAATTGATTCAAGATCGTTTTATATAAAATTAAAGCATAGTTCAAATGCTTTTTTCACCACATAGGAACATATAGTAAGCAGTTAGAATTCGTGTTCCTAAACTGCTACCTCACCTTTAATGTGTGGATGTGGATCGTAATTCAATAACTCAAAATCTTCATATGTAAATCCAAAAATATCTTTCACCTTTGGATTGATTTTCATTGTTGGTAATGGGCGTAATTCTCTTGAAAGTTGAAGATTTGCTTGCTCGATATGATTACTATATAAATGCGCGTCACCAAAAGTGTGTACAAAATCACCTACTTCAAGATCGCACACTTGCGCCACCATCATTGTAAGCAACGCATATGAAGCAATATTAAATGGCACACCTAAAAAAGTGTCAGCACTTCGTTGGTACAATTGGCAACTTAATTTTCCATTAGCAACGTAGAATTGAAATAAGGTATGACAAGGAGGCAAAGCCATATGATCCACATCGGCAACATTCCATGCAGAAACAATTAAACGACGTGAATCAGGATTTTTTTTGATTTGATTAATTAGGTTGGTAATTTGATCAATCGTTCCACCATCATTTGCTGGCCAACTTCTCCATTGGTGTCCATAAACTGGTCCTAGATTTCCGTTTTCATCAGCCCACTCATTCCAAATATTACACTTGTTATCTGTCAAAAACTTGATGTTGGTATCACCTTGTAAAAACCACAATAACTCAATAATAATTGACCGTAAATGCAATTTTTTGGTTGTAACAACAGGAAATCCTTTTGAAAGATCAAACCGCATTTGATAACCAAAAACAGAAGTTGTTCCTGTTCCAGTTCGGTCTTCTTTTTTAGTTCCTGTTTCTAAAATATGGTGTAATAAATCGTGATATTGTTTCATTTTATCCTATTGAAATTCGCGTGTACTAATTTACGAATTCAACAAATAAAAAAAACAGGAAGTTTTCAAGAAAACGATAATTTTATGAACGTTTTATGCATTTTTAAATATCCCATTTATAAAACAATTTAGAATGTACGTTATATTTTACCACATAGGAACATAGTTCACATAGAAAATAAACAAACAGCTGGTTTAAACTTATCAAAATTTTGACATAGGGAATTCCTTTGCATGATAACATTCAACTGAAAAAACTATCGCCAATCAATCTTTATATTGAAATTAAATTTTTAAGAACAGATGAGTAAATTAAAATTCTAAGTAACTCTATTTGGTTGAATTGTCATTGGAATTGTTCCGTATTTTATCTTTCAACCAAACGAAAAGAAAAAGCAAAATAGCAAAAACAAAACAGGAAGCACTGATAAAAAACGCGCCTTTTAGGATAGGATTTTTATACTGGAAAACAACTTCACTCTTACCTCGTGGAACCATGATTGTCATGAAATTCAAATTACTTTTAAATATTCTAGCCTTTTTACCATTCACAGTTGCTTTCCATCCTTTGT
>JBILYS010000376.1:0-2637 GCA_044377625.1 Crocinitomicaceae bacterium | reverse complement strand
AGTAAGACATCGCGATTTGGATCAATCCAAACAGTTAATCCTCCAATACTTATTGGATCAAAAATTTTGAAATAACTAGTCGTTGACCAACTTGAAAAAAAAACACCATTATTCCAACGCACTCTCCAAAAATATTCTTGTGTGTAACTTGGTAAATGATAGAGAAGACTGTTAGAAGAAATTGACAGTGAATCGAGCACTGTAGATGTAAAATTCACATCGGTTGAAATTTGCAACTGATAACTTTGGCTTGTATAAAAATTTGAGCTCCATTTAAATTGAACAGTTGAATCCAAACGTACTTCGTCATCAAATGGAAAAATATTCCTTAATTGGCCTTGCGAAAATAACTGCGAAATATTAAGCAGAATCAATAAAATCAGTATGCGTTTTAACATTTTAAAACAATTTATTTAAGTAAGCGCAACAAAAATGTGGTTTCGAGGAATAAATATACTAGGAAATAAATTGAAAATAAAATCTTATCGCATTTATTTGACCAAATAGGGAATGTGCATTATAAAACTTGTCAAAACGGCAATAAAAATTTAATTTCACTAAAAAATTATTGTAACTATTTATTTTAGGTATAATCAACACACAAAACGTTCATAAAAACCCCTTTAATGCAAAAAAAAATAGCCATCATCGGCGCAAGTTATTTACAACTTCCGCTTGTTTTAAAATGCAAGGAATTAAACTACCATAGTGTTTGTTTTGCATACATAGAAGGGGCTGTTTGCGCTGAATTTTGCGACCAATTCTACCCGATATCTATTCTTGAAAAAGAAGAAATTCTAGCTATCTGTAGAGAACTTGAGATTGATGCTGTTTTAACTATTGCCTCCGATGTTGCTGTATCAACTGTAAATTATGTAGCGGAAAACTTAAACCTGATAGGAAATCCAACAAGTTCTTCGATTTTATGTACTGACAAAAATAAAATGAAAGAGGCGTTAAACAAGCATCATTTGCCAACTGCTAAATTCTGCCAACTCACTGAAGTAGAAGATTTTCATCTACTTTCTCTATTCAATTACCCATTAATTGTTAAGCCTGCTGATCGCTCCGGAAGTTTAGGTGTAACAAAAATAAACTCATCCGAAGCATTGCTTTTAGCTTTTGAAATAGCCAAACAGCATGCATTAAATGGAACAGTAATCGTTGAAGAATTTATTATCGGAAAGGAAATCAGTGTAGAATCAATCTCCTTCAAAGGCAAGCACTATTTTCTAGCATTTACAGATAAAATAACGTCTGGAGCTCCTCACTTTGTAGAACTGGAACATCATCAGCCAGCGGAGTTGAGCAATGGTCAAACAACTGAAATCGTTACACTATTAAATAAAGCATTAGCAGCTTTGTCAATAAAGAATGGTGCTGCACACAGTGAATTAATTATTACGCAAGACAACACGATTTTTATTAATGAAATTGGCGCAAGGATGGGTGGTGATTTTATTGGTTCTCACCTGGTTGAATTATCCACTGGATATGATTATCTAAAAGGTGTATTAGATGTTGCACTCGGTGAATTTTATGAAATAATATCTCTTGCTACAGCATACTCTGGAGTACTTTTCTTAAGTGCTGTGACAGATTTCTCTAAAAGAATTAATTCAAATCAGTCTGAGATAGTGCACTATGAAATAAATGAAATTAAAAATCAATCGTTAACAAAAAGTGCTGATCGCAATGGATATTACATTTATAAATCCAATAAAAAAATTAACTTTGATTCACTATGAAAAGGTTAGTTATCGTTGGAGCTGGTGAATTTGGCAAACAAGCAATGGAAATTGCACGAGCACAAGGTTCTTTTAAAATAGTGGGGTTTTATGATGACTTCAATCAAAATGAAACTTTCGAAAGCTTTCCTATTCTTGGTAAAATCAATGACCTTCCTTCGGACTTTGCTGCCAATAACTTTGATTTAGTTTTCTACGGCATAGGATACAATCATCTTGGTTTCAAGCAGTCATTGATTGAAAAATATACCACAATACCCATGGCAACAATTATTCATCCAAGTGTCCTTATTGATGATAGTGCTAATATTGAAGAAGGTGTTTTAATTTATCCAAAAGCATATATTGGTCCCCGCGTTCATTTATGTAAAGGAGTAGTTGTTAATGTCTATTCTTATTTGCCACATGATAATAAAATTGGAATGGCAACATTTATGTCAGGAGGAATCAATACAGGCGGAAAAGTCTCTATAGGTGAACGTTCATTCATTGGGATTGGCGTTACAACTTCAGATTCACTCAGTATTTGTGATGATGTATTTATTGGAGCCGGATCTTTGATTCTAAAGTCAGTAACAGAACCAGGAACATATGTTGGTTCACCAGTAAAAAAAATTAAATAGCATGATTGATTTCAATAGACCTTATTTAACTGGTGACGAAGAAAAATATATCTTTGAGGCAGTAAGAAACGGAAAGATTTCCGGCAATGGAAACTACACAAAGCTATGTCATTCTTTCTTTGAATCGCGGTTTGGAATTCATAAATGTCTGCTTACTACATCATGTACAGATGCGTTGGAAATGTCTGCACTTTTGGCGAATATAGCGCAAGATGATGAAGTAATTGTTCCATCCTACACCTTTGTATCATCCGCTTTGGCATTTG
>JBILYS010000375.1:0-2639 GCA_044377625.1 Crocinitomicaceae bacterium | reverse complement strand
AGATCCAAGAGGAACGATGTACAGAGGAGCAACATTCAAAAAATTAACTTATTTGCAACTCGGAAAATTGGAAACGGAAGATTTCATTAATGTTGCGAAAGAGCTTCAAAATATGTCATTTGTTGATCCAGCAAGAATTGGAATACAAGGTTGGAGTTATGGCGGTTTTATGACTTCGCTTGCAATTACTAAGGGAGCTGAACAATTTAAAATGGGAATTGCCGTTGCACCAGTAACAAATTGGAGATATTATGATAATATTTATACAGAGCGATTCATGCGCACTCCAAAAGAAAATGAAAAGGGATATGATGACAATTCTCCTATAAATTTTGTGAACCTGTTAAAAGGAAAATATTTACTCATTCACGGTTCTGGAGATGACAATGTACATTATCAAAATACGATGGAAATGGTGAATGCATTGGTTAAAGCAGACAAGCAATTTGACTTATTTATTTACCCAAATAAAAATCATGGAATTTATGGTGGCAACACAAGAAACCATCTTTTTAATATGATGTTAAACTTTACTTTAGAGAATTTATAAGCTCTACTTTCAAAAAAAAATATTTATTCTCTGATTCTTGTTTTTTTTAAACAAATTGTTTATTAATTTAGTCGAGAATTTTTTTAATACCATAATTGGCGCAAACAAAATGAGTGAAATTGCAAAACTAGAACTTGAAGGAACCATCTACGAATTTCCAATAATCGAGGGAACTGAAAACGAAAAAGCTATTGATATTAGCAAACTAAGAGACACTACTGGATATGTTACTTTGGATACAGGATATAAAAACACTGGAGCCACAAAAAGTGCTATCACATTTTTAGATGGAGAAAAAGGGATTTTACATTATAGAGGTTATTCAATTGAACAATTAGCTGAAAATGCTACATTTATTGAAGTTGCCTATTTATTGATTTATGGTTCTTTACCAACTCAATTGCAATTAGATACTTTCACAAATAATATCACAAAACATACATTGGTTCATGAAGACATGAAACAATTTTTTGAAGCTTATCCTGCGAAGGCTCATCCAATGGGTGTATTAGCTTCAATGACGTGTTCATTATCGACTTTTTATCCAGAATCTTTGGATCCAAATAGAAGTCCTGAAGCAAAAGATTTAACAATGCTTCGTTTGTTGGCTAAATTACCAACATTGGCTGCTTGGTCATACAAAAATGCAATGCGTCATCCATTCATGTATCCTAAAAATAAGTACGACTATTGTTCTAATTTTTTACACATGATGTTTGCAATGCCAACTGAGGAATACAAAGTAAATCCTGTTGTTGTAAAAGCATTGAATAAATTATTGATTTTACATGCTGATCATGAACAAAACTGTTCTACTTCAACAGTGAGAATTGTTGGTTCATCACAAGCAAATTTATACGCGTGTATTGCAGCTGGAATTTCAGCACTTTGGGGACCTCTTCACGGTGGTGCAAACCAAGCAGTTATTGAAATGCTTGAGCAAATCCACAACGATGGAGGAGATGTAGATAAATGGGTACTTAAAGCGAAGGACAAAGAGGATTCATTCCGTTTAATGGGATTTGGTCATCGAGTTTATAAGAATTTTGACCCACGCGCTACAATTATCAAAAAAGCATGTGATGACGTTTTAGAGCAATTGGGTATCAATGACCCAATGTTGGAAATAGCTAAGAAATTAGAGAAAGTTGCATTAGAAGATGAATACTTCAAATCACGTAATCTTTATCCAAATGTAGATTTCTATTCAGGGATCATTTACCGTGCTTTGGGAATTCCAACTGAAATGTTTACTGTAATGTTCGCAATAGGACGTTTACCAGGATGGATTGCACAATGGAAAGAAATGACAGAAAACAATGAGCCAATTGGTCGACCAAGACAAATATATACTGGTGCTACACCAAGAGAATATGTTGATATTGCGAAAAGATAATTGATTTTATTTTATACAAAAAAGCATCAGTCCAATGGCTGATGCTTTTTTTATGCTTATTAATTATTCTTAAAATATTAATCCTCAACTTCCGTTTCTGAAGCTGCTTCATCCACATTTAATTCTTCGGTTTTCACACCCTCTTCCCCATTCTGTAATTTATGAATGCGTTTTGTTCCATCGTAAATTGCAAACTTTCTAAAACTACATTCCAAATCACCGTTATATACTTTGATTTTTCGGTCAGGGCGTAAACCTAGCGATTTAAATCCTTCTTCACTTCCAGACATCACCCAACAATCATAGCCTTTCATTTCATTTTTCATCCAGTTACCTAGTTCCTCATACATCTCCTCTAGGTTTTCACCCATTCTCATCCCGTATGGTGGATTTGTAACAGAAACACCCTTTTCTCCTACTCTTTTTACATTCTCGAACGATTGAACTGAAGTCTCAATAAAACGTCCAAAAACCAACCCTCTTAAGTTTCTTCTAGTAATCGTGATCATCTCATCACTGATATCTGAACCAATAATTCGACAAGGAAGCTCTGTTACTCTTTTCTTTGCAGCATCATAAATTTCTTCCCATAATTTTTCTTCAAAACCAATGAAATTTTTGAAAGCATAATGCTGACGTTCAATGTTTGAAGGAATTCCAGTTGCTAAAAATGCTGCTTCAATCAATAAGGTT
>JBILYS010000063.1:0-7697 GCA_044377625.1 Crocinitomicaceae bacterium | reverse complement strand
TAGTACCAACTAAAACTGGTCTTCCAGCAGCAGATAGTTTTTCAACTTCATCAATTACTGCAGAAAACTTTTCGCGAGCTGTTTTAAACACTAAATCATTTTGATCTTTACGAACTGCTGGTTTGTTTGTAGGAGTAACAACAACATCTAATTTATAGATATCCCAAAATTCTTTTGCTTCCGTTTCGGCTGTACCAGTCATACCGCATAACTTATGGTACATTCTGAAATAATTTTGCAAAGTAATTGTTGCATAAGTTTGCGTTGCAGCTTCAACTTGAACATTTTCTTTCGCTTCTATTGCTTGGTGCAAACCATCAGAATAGCGACGACCTTCCATGATACGTCCTGTTTGCTCATCAACAATCTTTACTTTGTTTTCAAGAATAACGTATTCTACTTCTTTTTCAAAAAGTGTATATGCTTTTAACAATTGATTGATAGAATGTATGCGTTCAGATTTGATACTATAATCTCGAATCAATGAATCTTTTCGTTCTAAAAAAGTTTCTTTTTCAAGATTTTCTTTTTGTAAACGTGCAATCTCCAAACCGATATCAGGCATGATGTAGAAATCTCTTTCGTCAGCACCTGAAATCAAATCGATTCCTTTATCTGTTAATTCAATTGTGTTATTTTTTTCGTCAATTGTAAAGAATAATTCTTTGTCAATTTTCTTCATATTTTTCCCTTGTTCTTGCATGTAGAAGTTTTCAATTTTCTGCAAGTGAGCTTTGATTCCAGGCTCAGAAAGGTACTTGATTAACGCTTTATTTTTTGGTAAACCACGGTGCGCTCTTAATAAAGCAATTCCACCATCTTCTAACATTTGTTTTGATTCTTTTCCTGCTTCAACAGTTCCAGTAATTACAGTAAGCAATTTTTTAGCATCTGCTAAACATTGGTTAACAAAATTTCTTTGCGCAGCGACAACTGATTCAACACGTGGTTTTAATTCATGAAATTCATGTTCTTCTCCACGTGGTGTTGGTCCAGAAATAATTAATGGCGTTCGCGCATCATCAATTAAAACCGAATCGACCTCATCTACAATTGCAAAATGATGTTTTTGTTGAACTAATTCATCAATTCCTCCTGCCATGTTGTCACGCAAATAATCAAAACCAAATTCGTTATTCGTTCCAAAAGTAATATCAGCAAGATAAGCAAGTCTTCTTTCAGGCGAATTCGGACGGTGTTTATCAATACAATCTACTTTTAATCCGTGAAATTGATACAATGGACCCATCCATTCAGAGTCACGCTTAGCCAAGTAATCATTTACTGTAACAAGGTGAACGCCTTTTCCAGAAAGTGCATTTAAATACACAGGAAGAGTAGCAACCAATGTTTTTCCTTCTCCAGTTTGCATTTCAGCAATGTTTCCTCTGTGTAAAACGGCTCCACCCATCAATTGAACATCGTAGTGAACCATGCCCCACTTTACTTCAGCTCCAGCTGCTGACCATGTGTTGTGCCAAATAGCTTTATCTCCTTCGATTGTTATCCCATCTTTTGCAACAGCTAAATCTCTATCAAACTGTTGAGCGGTAACTGTTAATTGGCCATTTTCAGCCCATCGTCTAGCAGTTTCTTTAACAACGGCAAAAGCTTCCGGCATTAGAACAGCCAGAATTTCTTCAATTTTTTCGTCAATAGATTTGGATAACTTGTCTATTTTTTCAAATAATTCTTCTTTCTGATGAATTGGTGTTGCGGGATCTTGACCAATATCATTTAAACTCTTTAATTCATCTTCTAATTCTTGCGTCCCTTCTTTAATTATATTTTGAAAATAAGCTGTTTTTGCTCTTAATTCATCATCAGACAACAAATTTAATTCAGTAGAAAATTGATTCGCTTTATCTATAATTGGTTGGTATTCCTTTGTGTCTTTTGCTGATTTGTCTCCAAAAAACTTCTTTAATAATCCTGCTATCATCTGTTCGTTATTCTTTTTGTAAGTGGCTTCAAATTTAATGAAATTTGAAAGCTATAGTTAATAAATTAGCTTAAAATTTCGTGATTTTTGTCATAAATCATTCCAAATAGTATTTATCTGACAAATTGTCTTTGGAAATTGTTAATATTTTGTGGTTTAAATAGTTTGCTACACCTATATTTTTTTTGAATTTCATAGTATCTTTGCACCATGCATGAAATGATATTGATACTTGATTTTGGATCTCAATACACTCAACTTATAGCTAGAAGAGTTAGAGAGATGAACGTATATTGTGAAATTCACCCGTGGAATAAAATTCCTGAATTAACACCTAATATTAAAGGTGTGATTTTGTCAGGAAGCCCATTTTCTGTTAGAGATGAGGCATCACCAAAACCTAATTTGGATAATATAAAAGGAAAATTACCTTTATTAGGTGTTTGTTTTGGAGCGCAATACTTGTCGCATAATTTTGGTGGAGAAGTGTTACCTTCAGCAATTCGAGAATATGGTAGAGCACATTTGTCTTTTATTGATCACTCGAATATATTAACACGTGGCTTAACAGACGGGTCTCAAGTGTGGATGTCACATGGTGATACAATTAAAAAAGTCCCATCTAATTATAAAGTAATTGCTAGTACTTCTGATGTTGAATTCGCAGGATACCATATAGAAGGAGAGGATACGTATGGAATTCAGTTTCATCCAGAAGTATATCATTCGTTAGAAGGTGCAATACTTTTGAAAAATTTCATGGTTGATATTTGTGGATGTTCTCAAGATTGGACACCTGATTCATTTGTAGACGAAACAGTTTCAAAATTAAAAGCTGAAATTGGCGATGATAAAGTTATTTTAGGATTGTCTGGAGGCGTTGATTCTTCTGTCGCTGCTGTTTTATTAAATAAAGCAATCGGAAAAAATCTACATTGCATTTTTGTTGATAATGGATTATTAAGGAAGAATGAATTCAGCCAAGTTTTGGACTCATACCAGCACATGGGATTAAATGTGAAAGGTGTCAATGCATCGGATAAATTCTATGAGGCATTAAAAGGTTTGACAGATCCGGAACTAAAAAGAAAGGCTATTGGAAAAGTATTTGTTGATGTTTTTGATGAGGAATCAAAATTAGTTGAAAATGCAAAATGGCTGGGTCAAGGAACAATTTATCCTGATGTTATAGAATCGGTTTCTGTTAATGGTGGACCTTCACAAACTATTAAATCTCATCACAATGTAGGAGGTTTACCAGATTACATGAAGTTAAGTGTTGTAGAACCTTTGCGATTATTATTTAAAGATGAAGTAAGAAGAATTGGTAAATCATTGAATATTGACGATGCTATTTTAGGAAGACATCCATTTCCTGGTCCAGGATTAGGAATTCGAATTCTGGGAGAAGTAACGTTGGAAAAAGTAAAAATTCTTCAAGATGTTGATGCAATATTTATCAATGGATTAAAAGAAGAAGGATTATATGACGACGTTTGGCAAGCTGGAGCAATCTTTTTGCCAGTGCAGTCTGTAGGTGTTATGGGGGACGAGAGAACATATGAAAATGCCGTTGCTTTAAGAGCAGTAAGTTCAACAGACGGCATGACCGCAGATTGGTGTCATTTGCCTTATGAATTTCTTGCAAAAACATCGAATAGAATCATTAATCAAGTAAAAGGAATTAATCGTGTTACTTACGATATAAGTTCAAAACCACCTGCTACAATAGAGTGGGAATAAGGTGACTTATGGCATACCTATTGTAAACCAAGATTAAACCTATTATTATGAAGAATTGGATTTTTATTGTTTTTTTATTGTCTTTTAAGTGTGTATTCGCACAACCTGAAACTGATCAAACTGAAGTGATAGGTGGGAAAAAATATTATGTCCATTTCGTTCAAACTGGAAATACGCTATGGGGAATCCATGATCTGTATAATGTTACTGTTGAAGATATTATTAAATATAATCCAGGAACTGAGAAAGGCTTAATTGATGGTCAAAAACTTATTCTTCCAATTCAGCTGCAAACCGTTTTACATACTGTTGAAAGTAAGGAAACATTGTTTGCAATTTCAAAAAAATATAGTGTCACTGTAGAAAGTATAATTGCTAAAAATCCAACTGCAGAAAATGGAATTAAAGTTGGACAAATACTTACAATTGCAGGAGTTGAAAAGAAAATAATAACATCAGAGAATATTCCGACTACAAATCTTCAAAATGACAAGGTTCAAAACACAGAACCTTTAAAAGAAGATGTTACTAAATATAAAATCTCTTTTAAGGATACGATGATTCAACATGTAGTTCTTGACCATGAAACCCTTTATAGTATTTCAAAAAGATACATGGTTTCAGTGGAAGATTTACAAAGTTTTAATGGGTTAAAAAGTTCGAAAATAAAACCTGGTAACGTTTTGAAAATACCTATTAAAAAGGAAAAAATTCAAGTTTTAGAAAAAAGAGAAATTAAAACGATTGTCTTAAAATCGGTAGATTCGACACTTCTTTTTCCGAAAAAAACAAATTATAAAATAGCAATTCTTCTTCCTTTCTTTTTAGAAAAAGGTGAAAATAATTCTGACTATATTTCTACTCTTGCCACGGAGTTTTACATGGGAGCAAAATTAGCGATAGATTCTTTAGAGAAGATGGGTTTAGAAGCTCAAGTTTTTGTTTACGATTCAAAAACAGATACAATATCGATTAAAAAGATTCTTGAAAAACCTGAATTTGCAACCATGGATTTGGTTTTCGGACCTCTTTCTCCTGATAATGTTGATGTCGTTGCAAAATGGTGCAAATTAAATAAAGTAAGAATGGTTTGCCCAGTTTCAGTCAATGTTTCGGTCATTAAAAACAACCAATTTGTATACAATGCTGTCCCTTCAGATGCGACATTATTGAAAGGCTTGGCCGAATTCACATTGAATAAAAATTCAAAAGACCAAGTCATTGTAATAAAATCGACCAACGAAAAAGATTTGATAATGTATGAGAGTTTTAGAAATACTTTTTCAACATCAACTTTTGTCGGTTCTCGACCAAAATTAATTGAGGCAACGATGGATAATTATTTGTCATTCATGAGAAAAGGAGTAAACAATATTTTAGTTTTTCCAACAAATGAAAAATCTTTGGTTATTAAATTTATGAATAATTTAAGCACCTCAACTAACAAATTTAACGCCGAGAATATTTTCGTTTATGGCACAAAAGAATGGGTCAATTTTGATGATGTTAAACCACATTATAAAAATAAATTTAATTTCCATTTTGCTAGTCCAAATGATTTGAATTACAAATATGCAAAAACAGAAATTTTACATCGAAAATATAGATCGGCTTATAACTCAGACATGACAAAAATGGCTGTGCAAGGATTTGATGTTTTGTACTATTTTACATCTTCATTATTGTTGAATAAAAATGTAAGTGACTTGATAATGAATCAATTCGTTTTGAAACAAAATGGTGCAGGTAATGGTTATGAAAATTCGAAAGTTTATATCATTGAGCAAGAGAATTTCGAATTGATCAATGTTCAAAAGAAGTAAATGACTAAGGAATTTATTTCTTCTGAGTTTCAATTATTGCAAGATAGAATTTGTAAGGAATTAGAAACCGTTGATGGATTAGAACTATTTATAGAAGATAAATGGATTCGTGAAGAAGGGGGAGGAGGAAGAACACGAATAATTCAAAACGGTTCTATTATTGAAAAAGGAGGTGTAGCTTTTTCCAAAGTTAATGGCCATGTTACAGATATAATGAAAAAACAAATGGGCTTAGATGGGGATTATTTCTTTGCTACAGGAGTCTCAATAGTTTTGCATCCTTCAAATCCTCATATTCCAATTATACACATGAATGTTCGTTATTTTGAAATGGATAATGGAGAGTATTGGTTTGGTGGAGGAATAGATTTAACACCGCATTATATTGTTCCCGAACAAGCGAAAGAATTTCATTTAGGATTGAAAAATATTTGTGATAAATATAATAGGGACTTTTATCCAAAATTTAAAAATTGGGCGGATGATTATTTTTTTATTCCGCATAGAAATGAAACTCGAGGAATAGGAGGAATTTTTTTCGATCATCTTCAAGCGGATGAAATCATTTCGAAAGAAAATATTTTCAATTTTTGTCTTGAATTGGGCGACACTTTTTCAAAATTATATAACTTTCAAGTTGACCATGGAAAGGGTCTATTGGTTGCGGAAGAGCATTTGAAATGGCGAAATTTAAGAAGAGGAAGATATGTTGAATTCAATCTAGTGAATGATCGAGGGACAAAATTTGGTTTAGTATCAGGTGGAAGAACAGAGTCTATTTTAATGTCGCTTCCAGCAAATGCATCTTGGGAATATAACCATAGCCCATCTCTTGAATCTGATGAAAAGAGAACATTAAGTTTCCTCAAAAAAAGTGTGGATTGGATAAAATGAACCTTGTTTAAAATAATTTTATAAAAAAATATTTTTTTGTTAAGATTTTAGGCAACCATTCAATATCTTTAGCGTCTAAAAGCAATAAAAGCAATAAAAGCAATAAAAGCAATAAAAGCAATAAAAGCAATAAAAGCAATAAAAGCAATAAAAGCATTAACCCTAACATGCACAAACTACTGCTACTCAAAAAAGTGAAGTTTTCAACTTTCAATATGTTGTTTGTCAAAAAATCTGACATGCAGTCTATATTTTCTATTTTATTTATTTTAAATACTTAACACATGAATACTGTCGTTACATTAATTTTTATTGCCCTATTTAATGGGATTCTTTTTGGTCAATTAAAAAACGAAGATAAAATAGCTGTTGCTTATGGGCAAGAGTGGTTAGACCTAATGAAAATAGAAAGCCAAGAAGTATTAGTTTTGCTTGATAAATATGCTGAGCATGGTTTTTTCGTAAAGAAGGTAAGTCCCGGTAAATATGAAGAATTTACACCAATTACATCTGTGCCTTTAAGATCTAAAGAAGATATTTCTATTAGTGTTGCTCAGTTTATGCAGGAATATGAAAGCGAGAATTTTAATGAGTTGAGATATAACTATTTCCCACAAAAAGATTTTCAGATATATAAATTGGATGGCGTTGATGCAATCATTTATATTCTTCCACAAGACATTATATTATCTAAATAACTTTTAATTAATAAGGAATTATGAAATATTTTTTAAAAATTCAGCTTTTTTTATTATTGGTGTTATTCACCTTGTCAACGAATGCTCAAAATGTGAATATGAGTAATGGCTCATCTACGCAGTGCGGGGGAACATTTTACGATTCGGGAGGAAATGGTGGGCAATATGGGAACAGCCAATCTTTCGTTTACACATTTTGTCCTTCTACTCCTGGAGCAGATATGGTTTTTGCTTTTACATCTTTTAATATTGAGAATGCATGGGATTTTTTGTATATCTATGATGGTAACAGTACTGCAGCGCCATCATTGGGTACATACACAGGTACTACAAGTCCTGGGGTTGTTCAAGCTACTCCTGCCAATCCAACTGGCTGTATCACTTTTCGTTTTACATCAGATTTTACTGGTACAGCTGCTGGTTGGTCTGCTAATATTTCTTGTACAACCCCTTGTCCAACAATTAATTCTGGAATTGCTAGTACAACTCCAGCTGCGGTAGCCGGTATTATTCGCCGTTGTCAAGGTCAGTCCACTAGCTTTTCGGCAACTGCTGGTTCAGGCGGTACAGGTCCTTATACGTATTCTTGGAATATGG
>JBILYS010000062.1:0-7709 GCA_044377625.1 Crocinitomicaceae bacterium | reverse complement strand
GATAAAGAAAATAGAACATTTAGGAATTGCTGTTGCGAACATTGAGGAGTCGTTAAGAGTGTTTGAAACACTTTTAGGCACACAATGTTACAAGATTGAAGAAGTAGAGTCAGAAGGAGTTAAAACGGCTTTTCTTCAAGTTGGAGAATCAAAGATTGAATTGTTAGAAGCTACTAATCCTGATTCACCTATCGCAAAATATTTGGAGAAGCGAGGACAAGGGATTCATCATATTGCTTTTGAAGTGGATAATATTCAGACTGAAATTGAAAGGTTATTAAATGAAGGGTTTGTTTTAATACACGAATCTCCTAAAAATGGAGCCGATAATAAGTTAATAGCATTCCTTCACCCGAAATCAACAGAAAGTATCTTGATTGAATTGTGTCAAGAAAAAAACTGAATCAAATCTGTAGATTTTTTTAAATGATATGTTTGTAATCCAATTGAAGCTGCTCCTTCAATATGTTGAATAGAGTCATCAATAAATAGCGTTGTTTTAGGATCTAAATTTTCTCTCTCACAGACATTTTCAAAAATGATTGCATCTGGTTTTCTTTGATGAAGTTCATGTGAAAAATAAATTGTGTTGAAATATGATTCCATTGGTTTTTCAGTAACTTTTGCCCATTCTTTTCTAACTTCAGGAACATGCAAATCATTTGTGTTACTCAATAAATATAAAGGGTAGTTACTTTTTAACTTTTCTAATAATGCAATCTTTTCTTTGGGAACTGATAAAATCATGGCATTCCAAGCCTCAACAACCTTGTTTGGGCTTGTTCCTGGTTTTAAAAAGGGAATTAGTTGATTGATAAAGTATTGTGTAGAAATTTGCCCCGTTTCATAATCGCTGAATAATTTTTGTTGTGAGGCTTGGCTATATATAGAATTAAAATCAACCATCCCCAATTGAACAAAAGCATCGATTGTTTTTTGATAATCTATATCAATTATCACTCCTCCTAGATCAAATATTATTGCGTTATATTTCATAGTGCAAATAAATAAAAAAAGGGTGAGATAAACTCTCACCCTTATAATCAAAGTTGATTTTAAATTATTTTCCTTTCAATACTAGATTCAAATCAAAAGAAAAAACTGGTGAGATAAATTCTTTTTCACCATCAATTGGTTGCGTCCCCGGGATTTTAGCAGCTGAAAAATCAACATCAAATTTCCCTTTTATAGTAATTGTTCCTTTAGAAGCAACGATTTCAACTGGAATGTCTTTCTTCACTTCAACTCCCAATAAGGTTATAGTCGTTGCTAACTTCCCATCTTTAAATGCGCCGATTGTAACTGTTGAAGTAGCAAATTTTGCAACATTAAAGAAATCTTCTGTTTTTAAATGATTTGCTAATCCTTCTTGTTTTTCTGCAGGTAAATTAGCGTCCACAACAGCTATAGAACCAAGATCCACTGTGAAATTTCCTGAAGAAATTGCACCTTTTTCTAACAATACTGACCCTTCACTGAACTTAACAGTTCCTGTGTGAAAATACGCGTCAGATTTACCACCTTTCCAACCTAAAATAGAAGCTGATTTGTCAAGTTTATAAGAGCTTTTTGGTTTGATTGTTTGATCTGTTTTTACCAATTGAAATGATGCTAATGCTGCTGTAGCTGCTGTAATTGCAATAAAATTTATTATTTTCATTTGTTTATTTTTTAAAGTTGATGCAAATATAGGATAAATATAATAACCATGGTAAATAATACCATGAAAAATAGAATATTTTTGTAAATGTGTCTCTTTTGATATTTTCACTTTAAATTTGATACATGAAGTTTTATTTAAATAATAGCCAATTCATTGATACAAATCTTCCATTAGATATTTCAATTCCTTTGTCAAACAATGTCAAAAATCCGAGAGCATGGTATGTTGATTTGCCAGTTTTTGAACCCGTTATGGAAAATGGTTTTATTGGTTCAGTCGCCAAGGGAGGAAGTGTAAATTTTAGAAATATATATTTCAATCCACATGGACATGGAACACATACGGAATGTCTTGGACACATTACTCCAGAAGTGTTTTCAGTGAATAGTTCAATGAAAAACTATTTTTTTATTACTGAGGTTATTACTATAGAACCAACAATTCAAATTAACCCTAATGATCAAAAGGAAGATAGAATTATCTTAAAAGAAGATTTAATCAACGCTCTAAAAGGTAAAACTTGTGAAGCATTAGTTTTGAGAACTTCTCCTAATATTATTCAAAAAAAGCATACTAATTATACGCAATCGAATCCCGTTTATTTGCATGTTGATTGTGTCGACGTTCTAAATCAAGCTGGGGTAAAACATTTTTTATTGGATCTACCATCGGTCGATAGAGAAGAAGATGGAGGGGCCTTATTGTTTCATCATGCTTTTTGGCAAGTTCCTGGTAATCCACAATTTGATAAAACAATAACAGAAATGATTTTTGTTGATAACGCAATTTTGGATGGAAATTATATCTTAGAAATGCAAATTGCTCCATTTGAAAATGATGCTTCGCCTTCAAGGCCAGTCCTTTACAAAATATTTGGATAAAAAAAAAGGTTGATGGAAGTCAACCTTTTTAACTTAAGTAGTAAGTTAATTTGTTAGTAGTAAGTTAATCTTTTAGTAGTAAAACAACCTTTCAAAGTAGTAAAATGAAAAGAATTTCAAAATTTTAAATCAAATTCCGGGTACTTCTTAGAAGTAATAAATTACAAAACGTAAAATAAAGAAAGATTAAGAACTGTTATACTCTTTTATCAAACTAGAAAATGAAACTGCCTCTCCAAGCAGCGTATCTTTCTTTATTTCAAATTTTCTAAGAAGAACCCTGAATTATCTCCTTATTTCTGAAATAAACTTACCTAGTTTTTTTGAATGTAATTCGATAGATGAATATTTATCACATATTAATGAACAAATGCTATCTATGAATTAATTTTCATTTATAGATTTTCTATAATCTTGAAAAACACTTCTCGTTTTGCAGGAGACAAAGGAACTTCCGATCCATCTTTCATAACAACTGAACCACCATTTCCTTTATCATATCTGTCGACATAATCTAAGTTTACTAAATGGGATTGTTGAACCCTTAAAAAATTATGAGTCGATAATAAGGTTTCGTACTCTTTAAGTGTTTTTGAAACAAGTATTTTCTTGCCACTGCTTAGAAAAAAAGAAGTGTAATTGCGGTCTGCTTCACAACGAATTATTTCGTGTAATTCAACCACATAAACACTTTCCTGTGTTTTTAATACGAGTCTTTTTTTCTGATTTGGTTGGATATTGTTTTGTAAAGCCTCAAATTGACTTTCCTCTTTTTTGTCATCTACAGCTTTGATTGCTTTTTCAACCGCTGCTTTTAATTCTTCTGGATCAATTGGTTTTAGCAAATAATCTAGTGCACTAAATTTTATTGCTTTTATTGCAAATTCCTCATGTGCTGTAATGAAAATAACTTCGAAGTTTTTGTCTTTGACAGATTTTAAAACATCAAAACCTGTTCCGTCAGGCATTTGAATGTCTAGAAATACTATGTCTGGTTTTAATTCCTCAATTGCTTGAATTCCAGACTGTACGTTTTCTCCTGCTGGAATAGCAAGAATATCAAGTCCAAACGAATTAATCATTTTGGCAATTAAATCACGTGTTCTGTTTTCATCATCTATGATTACGGCTTTTTTCATGAGTCAATTGGTTTAGTTTTTTCTTCTTTGTATGGTAACGAAATTAACACTTTTGTTCCAGTATGCAATTCTTTGTTGAAATCTTCAATTAAAAGGAAACCAGCAGTTTTATATTTTTTATTTAAATTGTCTATCCGCTCCTTCGTAATATTCATTGCCATGCTTTTATGATCCTTACTTTTTTTATTGGCCTCAGCGCCTGTTCGACCGACACCATTATCCTCAATTAATATTTGAAGTAAATTATTTACCTTTTGAAATGAGATATAAATAAATCCTCCTTCAATCGTGTGAAGTTGCCCATGTTCAATAGCGTTCTCAATGAAAGGTTGAGTAATCATTGGCGGTATAACAGCATGTTCCATTATAATTTCAGAGGATACTTCAATTTTGAATTCAAAACGATCCTCAAAGCGCAATTTTTGCGTTTCTAAATACTTTTGTAAAATCTCAACTTCAGTTTCAATTGGAATATATTCCTTTGGCGAATTTTCTAAAATTAAGCGCATTAGACGGGAGAAATTAACAAGAAACTTGGTCGAATTTATCGTGTCATTTTCATAAATATAACTTTGGATTACTGACATCGCATTAAACACAAAATGGGGATTCATTTGCGCTCTCAATAGCGTTTGAGACATTTCTGCTTCTTTGTGCTGCTGCTTAATTTTTGTTTGATTCCAGCGATAAAATCCAATGATTCCAGCTAAAAC
Organism: Crocinitomicaceae bacterium; assembly: GCA_044377625.1. Classification (GTDB taxonomy): domain Bacteria; phylum Bacteroidota; class Bacteroidia; order Flavobacteriales_D; family Crocinitomicaceae; genus M0103. The sequence continues at coordinate 3,313 of JBILYS010000062.1, read as the reverse complement.
AATGATGATTAAAAATCCAAAAATGATATACGTCTGAAAATTGTTCCGGAGTTGACTATTCTCAAATTTTGTTGACGTAATAGTTCGTTCTTGCTTTTGTCTTTCAAGTGAATCCGCTTGTAATACAATTAATCTTTCACGTTGCTCTGAACGATACAATTCACTCAATTCAGCTATTTTAGTTGCCGCCTGAAGAGTCGTATTGCTGTCTAGATAATCTAAATACAATTGCAAATACGTTAAAGATTCTTTGGTTTTACCAATGTCTTTATATACGCCCGACATAACGCGATAGGTATTGTAAATCTGATTTTTTGAACCAAATTGTTGCCGAATCTCAATGGAGCGCTCCAGATAATTTAAAGCATTTTTATATTTTTTCTGTTTCTGGAAAACTGTTCCTACATTGTGATAAACGCCAGCAATTTTTTCCTTGTTACTAGTCGATTCATAGAAAACCAAAGCTTGATTAAAATTACTCGCTGCAAGGGTATAATCTTTTTGCTCTCGATAAATCATCCCTAAATTGTCATGTGCCTCTCCCAATCCATTAAAATCATTTAATGCTGTTAATATGACAATTGCTTTTCTTGTGTTTTCGATAGCTTTCTTAAACTCTTTACGCTTATAATAAATCGTCCCAAGATTGGAGAGTGCAAGTCCCATTTGTCGACGGTCAACAATCTGTTGCGAATATTCATATGATTTCTTGAAGTAATATTCAGCATCCTCCAAATTCAGAATTGATCGTTGAGAAATACCTAACTCACGGTTATATTTGGCTAGGAGGAAAATGTCGTTTGCTTCTGTTGCTAAATTCAAGGCAACAATATTCTTTGCAACACTTAATTCAAGTTGCCCGAAATAATCATAAATTCTGGCTTGATTATTAAAACACTCTGATAGAATTGATTTATCTGAGGAGCGACGTGCATATTGAATCGCTTCATCAGCATAATGCAAAGCAGAATCCTTGTTGTTTTGAAACATGAAATTTAATGCCAAATAATTGTCTGCTTCTGCAACTTTTGAGTTGTTTCGTTTTTTTATTGCAATTTTTTTAATGTATTTCAAATAAAAATCAGCAGCATCAAATTCTAAAGAATAACTATGGTAATAACCAAGATGTCGGAATATTTTAAATTTTGCCTCGTCAGAATTCAACTTATTTAAAAAAGATTGACACGCCAAAACATCCTTAAAATATTCTTCTTGATTTCCTTGAATTTCATTGATCTCCGCACTATACATCAATGCACTAAAGCGCAAAGAATCATTAAAAACACGACTTTTTTGCAATAAAACATGCGACATTGAGTCGGCACGATAAATATTATTGTGTTTGTAAAATTCTCCTAACGAAAGCATCCGTAGAAATTTCTTCGTGTCATTTTTTTCCCTTTTGATGGATTCAATGAGTTGCTTTTCACGGGAAGTTTGAGCATTTATAAAACTAGGACAAAGAAAGATCAATGTCAGAAGAAGAACTTGGAATAATTTAATACCTCGACTCATTTATGGTCTAAAAATACGATTTTGAATGCAAAACAAATCAATAGAATAAACTTTTATTCTCTCTTCAAATCTGTATCTTTGGCTTTCGTAAAAAAGCAAATCAATAATGGAATACAATTTTCGGGAAATAGAACCAAAATGGAGAAAAATTTGGGCGGATGAAAAAACGTTCAAAGCAGAAGAAAATAGTGCTAAACCGAAGTACTACGTTTTAGACATGTTTCCTTATCCTTCTGGTGCTGGATTGCACGTTGGACATCCACTTGGTTATATCGCCTCTGATATTTATGCGCGCTACAAACGCTTGAAAGGATTCAATGTTTTGCATCCAATGGGATACGATTCATTTGGTTTGCCCGCAGAACAATATGCCATTCAAACGGGTCAACATCCTGCAATAACAACTGCTCAAAATGTAGAACGATACCGAGATCAATTAGACAAAATTGGTTTTTCATTTGACTGGGACAGAGAAGTTAGAACTTCGTCACCTGAATATTACAAATGGACGCAATGGATTTTCAAGCAATTATTCGATTGCTATTATGATAATACAACCAACAAAGCTGAACGCATTTCGAAATTAGTTGCCGAATTTGAAGAAAACGGAAACGCTAACGTAAATGCATGTTCAGATTGCGAAACACTTTTTACAGCTGCAGAATGGAAAGCATTCAATGAGAAGGAACAAGATGCAATTCTACAAGCATATCGATTGACATTTTTAGCCGATTCTTGGGTGAATTGGTGTCCAGCTTTGGGAACAGTTTTGGCAAATGACGAAATTGTAAACGGTGTATCTGAACGCGGTGGACATCCAGTCGAACAAAAATTAATGCGTCAATGGTCGATGCGAATCAAAGCATACGCAGAAAGATTATTGACAGGTTTAGACGGTTTAGATTGGACAGAGTCCATAAAAGATATTCAACGCAACTGGATCGGAAAATCAATCGGTTCAATGGTCCGCTTCCCCCTTTGGAGGGGGATTGAGGGGGAGGACAATTCAACTGATCAATTTATTGAGGTTTTCACCACCCGTCCCGATACTATTTTCGGTGTTTCATTCATGGTCCTCGCACCAGAACACGATTTGGTAGATCAAATTACAACTCCTGAATTTGCTGCTCAAATAGCTGAATACAAAAAAAGTGCTTCGTTGAAATCAGCACGTGACCGTGAGGCAGATGTGAAAAATATTACGGGTCAAAATACCGGAGCATTTGCAATTCATCCATTTACAGGTGAAAAAATCCAAATTTGGATTGGTGATTATGTCTTGGTTTCTTATGGAACTGGAGCAGTGATGTCCGTTCCTTGTGGTGATCAACGTGATTACGATTTCGCAAAACATTTTGGAATTGAAATCAAAAACATCTTTGAAAACGTAGATATTTCGGAAGCTGCGTATACTGAAAAAGCTGGAACGATTGCCAATTCAGATTTCTTGAATGGTTTGGAAGTGAAAGCTGCGATGAAAAAAGCAATTGAAGCGATTGAAGCAAAAGGAATTGGGACAGGAAAAACAAATTACCGTTTGCGTGATGCTGTTTTCTCCAGACAACGCTATTGGGGTGAACCATTTCCAGTGTTCTACAAAGACGGGCTTCCGCATTTAGTAGAGGATAAATTCTTGCCAATTACTTTGCCTGAAGTAGATAAATATTTACCGACTGAAGACGGTGCGCCACCGTTGGCTCGTGCTGAAAAGTCTGCTTGGAATCATTTTGAAGGAGACCACATGGAATTCAACACGATGCCTGGTTGGGCAGGAAGTTCATGGTATTTCTTGCGTTAC
>JBILYS010000373.1:0-2649 GCA_044377625.1 Crocinitomicaceae bacterium | reverse complement strand
AGAAACCAAAAAACTGTTTGATTCCACTTATAATTCTAGCTTGCGATCGCGCACTTAATCCTAAGTCATACAATTCAGTAATAAATACTTTCAAATGTTCGTATGTCAGTTCTGTTGGACTAAGTTTTTGACTCAATGCAAAGTCATGTAATTTGGCCACATCATTTTGATACGCAAAAATAGAATTGGCAGCTAATCCTTTCTCTATTTTTAAAAACGAAACAAAATCCTTAATATAGCGTTCCCAAGTTGACATGAATATGAAAATTTTAATCGTTAATGGTCCCAATTTAAATTTACTTGGGACGCGTGAGCCACAAATATATGGCAATCAATCTTTCGAAGACTATTTTAATGCGTTGAAAATTGAAAGTAATGTTGATTTAACCTATTTTCAATCGAATATTGAAGGAGAATTGATCAATTGTTTGCAAGAATCAGATCATGATGGGATTATTTTAAATGCTGGCGGATATACGCATACAAGTGTAGCTTTGAGAGACTGTGTTGCTTCAATAAACGTTCCTGTTGTGGAGGTGCATATTTCAAACATTACAAAGCGAGAAGAATTTCGTCATACCTCTTTGATATCTCCTGTTGCAGTGGGATGTGTTTTTGGATTTGGTTTGAAAAGCTATGAATTAGCGCTTCACTTTTTTGAAATAAATAAGCGTTGATTCAATTCTTTGAATTTCGTTACCCCTTTAAAATAACGTGCCCATAAAATACTTCCACGATAAAGTCCATTTGAATTGAATTTTGTGGATTGTAGCTTGATTTCTTTGCGTTGTTTCAATAGAACAGATAAATGGCGATACATGGCAAAATGCGCATTTAAAACGCTCGCTAGATGTTTCCAATCTCCTCTTAAAAAGAATCGAACGCCGGCAATGCCATCTAAATTTAAACGGTGAATGAGTTTAAAGAACAGAATTCCTTCATGGTTTTTTACAATCATGAATAAGCTGTTTCTAAAATTCAAATAGGATTTACGCGGAGATAAATAGGGTAGGGTTCCTCCTCCAACATGATAAATAGTAGATTGGGGATTCACAACAAATTTATACCCTTGTTTTTTCAATCTCCAACACAAATCAATTTCTTCCATGTGTGCAAAAAAAGCTTCATCAAATCCTCCTGCCAAATGAAAAAGTTCAGACCGAATTAACAAGGAAGCTCCGGTAGCCCAAAAAACTTCTGTTTCACTGTCGTATTGACCCTCGTCGTGTTCAAATTTATCAAATATACGTCCACGACAAAAAGGGAAATAATTCCGGTCTAAAAAGCCTCCAGAAGCACCAGCATGTTCGAAAAGGGATTTGTCATGGAACGATAATACTTTTGGTTGACAACCAGCAATTGATTCATCTTCCATTGTTTTTAATAATGGAGTCAACCAATTTTCGGTTACTTCGATATCACTATTTAGCAGCAAGTATAACTTAGCATCCACATGTTTTAATGCATCGTTATATCCTTTTGCAAAACCACCATTGGATTCGTTGATAATGATTGCTATTGACGGATAATTGTCTCTAATAAATTGAACAGAATCATCGGTCGAGGCATTATCTGCAACAATAATTTTCGCACCATTTGAAAACGCACAAACTGAAGGTAAGAATTGCTCTAAAAAATTTCTTCCGTTCCAGTTTAAAATTACAATTGCTAAAGAATCCACAAATAACCTATGTTTTTTTGTCCAATATTAGTTATTAATATTGACGAAACAAATCATTTCCATTTGTACCATAGTGTTTTTGTACATCAGCATTTGGGTCATCAATATTCCCATTTGTGGTATTTCTTTTAACAAGAATTTGCGGCCAACCTGGATTTTTCAATTCACCAATCATATCTGAATGCAACAACCTGTATCCATTATTTACTAAATCTGGGTTGTAAAAAATGAATCGTTTATTACTGAAAGAACCAATTTTATTGTACTGCCAAATTTCATAAGGATATTCATTTGATGAGGTTTCCTTTTGAATAATACTTGTTGGTGAGCCGTATTGTAAATAAACACGTCCACGATCTGTTTCGAATCCTTCTTGAAAATTATTAGCGTATAATTCCTCAACCAATTGCACTTGTGCTTTGTATTTTAACCAAGCTTCGGTCGTGTTTGTTGGCGCTGTCATCAACCAAAAAGCTTGAATATGTTTCCGTTGCGCTGCCAAATCTTTAGATTTTAAAGTAGAAATAATATTTTTCACTTCTACCGCTTTAGAAATAGGGATAAAACTTTCTAAATAAAATGCTACACTGTCATCTGTTATTGATTCTTGAAAAATTGGATCTAATACCAATGTTGCTAAATCCCATTCCACTTCAATGTCATTGCTTCGCTGAAACAAGTAGGATTGAGTTGTAAGTTCAACCATACTTCTTGACAAAAGTGTGAAGTTAATTGCATAATTTCCAGTCGCCAATTTTGCAATGTCAATATTTCTAATAATTGGCACAACAACTGGTGTTTCATGCTTTGTGTAAAGCGTGAATTCTGGCAATTCCTTCCCTGTATCAGTATTTACTATAGTTTGTTTTAAACCGCAAACAGAATCTTCTAATATATTCATGTTGTAAAATTCAAAATAAACAGGAATTGAAGATAATTGCGAAGGATAGAAAGTTTGAAGTCTTGGG
>JBILYS010000374.1:0-2649 GCA_044377625.1 Crocinitomicaceae bacterium | reverse complement strand
AGACTTTTTGAATCTTGTGTATCGTAAATTGTAAAGTTTGTTGGGTAACCAAGTCGATCAGCATTGTAGCGTAAAATTCTCGAAAAAACGGAGTGAAAAGTACCCATTGTAATGTTTTTCGCTTCTGAAGAACTTACAATTTTTCCAATCCTTTCCGACATTTCTTTTGCAGCTTTGTTTGTAAAGGTCAAAGCCATAATGTTAAAAGGATCAATTCCTTGTTCCATCATGTAGGCAATTCGAAAAGTTAAAACACGCGTTTTTCCAGAACCCGCTCCAGCAATTACCATGGTTGGACCATAAATTGATTCAACAGCTTCTCGCTGACTTATATTTAATTCATCCAAATAACTCATGGAAATGTTGTTTTTAAAATTGTTGATTTTGACTTTGAAATAAGCATTTAAAAGCAAACAAATTTACTAATTTCAAGTGATTTATAATTGAATATTTTCTTGAATTTGAAATAATTTTATTCAAAAAAGAACAGCAATTATTTATGTTTTCAAGCTTTAAAATAGTACTTTCGCATACTGAAAACGTGAAATATGAATCATTCGATTAAACCAGGAGTAGCTACAGGCGACGAAGTTCAAAATATATTTAAATACGCAAAAGAAAAAGGTTTTGCCTTACCTGCGGTGAATGTTACAGGGTCATGCACAATTAACGCTGTGTTAGAAACCGCAGCCAAAGTGAATGCGCCAGTAATTATTCAATTTTCAAATGGTGGTGCTCATTTCAATGCTGGTAAAGGTTTATCAAATGTTGACGAAAAAGCCGCAATTGCTGGCGGTATAGCAGGAGCAAAGCATATTCATACATTGGCAGAAGCATACGGCGCAACTGTTATTTTACATACAGATCACTGTGCGAAGAATTTACTTCCATGGATTGATGGTTTATTAGATGCTAGTGAAGTGTTTTTTAAAGAAACAGGAAAGCCCTTGTATAGTTCTCATATGTTGGATTTATCGGAAGAACCGATCGAAGAAAATATAGAAATTTGCAAAAAATACCTTGCTCGAATGAGTAAAATGGGTATGACCTTAGAAATTGAATTAGGAATTACTGGTGGTGAAGAAGATGGTGTTGATAATTCTGACGTTGACAGTTCTAAACTATATACACAGCCACACGAAGTTGCTTATGCTTATGAAGAGCTCATGAAAGTTTCGGACAAATTCACAATTGCAGCAGCTTTTGGAAATGTTCACGGAGTTTACAAGCCTGGAAATGTGAAATTGACTCCAAAGATTTTATTGAATTCTCAAAATTTTGTTCAAGAGAAATTTAATACGGGTCATAATCCAGTTGATTTCGTATTTCATGGCGGATCAGGATCTACATTAGAAGAAATTCGTGAAGCAATTGGTTATGGTGTCGTTAAAATGAATATTGATACTGATTTACAATTCGCCTTTACAGAAGGAATTAGAGATTACATGGTCAATAAAATTGATTATTTACGTGCACAGATAGGAAATCCTGAAGGTTCGGATAAACCAAATAAAAAATATTATGATCCACGTAAATGGTTGCGTGAAGGTGAAGTAACGTTCATCGACCGCCTTGTTCAAGCATTCGAAGATCTAAACAATATAAACACATTATAAGAATTCTAAATACTGAATTCCAAATCCCAAAATTATAGAATATGAGTAGCTGGTTTAATAGAAAAAAGGAAGGTATTACTACTTCAACAAAAGAGAAAAAAGAAACTCCAGAAGGTTTATGGTCAAAATGTTCTAATTGTAAAACATTATTTACTGCGGATGATTTAGAGAAAAATTCTTTTGTGTGTGATCGTTGTTCACATCATGAACGTATTGGTTCTGAAGAATATTTTCACATTTTATTTGATGATGGAAAATACACAGAGCTTGACAAGAAATTGACCTCTGGTGACCCTTTGCATTTTGAAGACACGAAGAAATATGTTGATCGTGTAAAAGCGACACAGAAAAACACTGGATTGTTTGACGCTATAAGAACCGCAAAAGGTAAGTTAGACGGACATGAATTTGTTGTTGCGGCAATGGATTTTTCTTTTATTGGTGGATCTTTAGGTTCTGTAATGGGAGAGAAAATTGCACGTGCGATTGACGAGGCAATCAAAATCAAATCGCCGTTTATGATCATTTCTAAATCTGGTGGAGCAAGAATGATGGAAGCAGGATATTCATTGATGCAAATGGCAAAAGTTTCTGGGAAACTTGGACAATTGGCTGAGCATAAATTACCTTACATTTCCTTTTTGACAGATCCAACAACTGGCGGTGTAACAGCTTCTTTTGCAATGTTGGGCGATATAAATATTGCTGAGCCAGAAGCTTTAATCGCATTTGCAGGACCAAGAGTAGTCAAAGAAACAATTGGTAGAGATTTGCCTGAAGGTTTTCAAACTTCAGAATTTGTTCTTGAGCATGGCTTTTTAGACTACATTGTAGATCGAACAAAATTGAAAGAGACTCTTGCTTTATCGTTGAAGTTGTTTAAAAACTAATGGCATTTGTTTAAAGAGAAATCTTAAAAAAATCTCCGAACCTGTAATATCTTCATACTAATAGATTCTTAGTTCGTCAGTGCTTGCGGTCATTTTGGCCTGATTGCCTGTATCCCACAAAATTATAATCGTTTTGGATTGTT
>JBILYS010000371.1:0-2654 GCA_044377625.1 Crocinitomicaceae bacterium | reverse complement strand
CCGGTTAACGAATAATAAATTGCTTCTATTTGACCAGCAAAAGTATTCGTGAAGTCCTTCGTTAAGGTTTTTTTAGGAAAACTAAAATTACTAGTAGCAGGTTGACAAGAAGTTAGGTCTTGTCGTCTCGCTCTCCACGTCATATGAGGCGTAGAAGTTGATTGCGTGTTGTAATTATTTGTAAATGCTTTGATAATTAAGCTGTCTTCTTTGAAAATCACTTCTGTATATGCTCTATTTTTTCCAATGACAATTTCCGAAAAGCGATAAAATGATTGAGTTGACGTTTCCGAAACACTATCAGCTAATAAATAAGAAACTCTTGATTGACCAGCGAAAGAACCACCATTTCTGAATGCAATTTTATATTCCCCATTATACTTTGCGACAAAAAATGACATATGAATATCGTTTATCGTGTCTAATTCGTTTTTTGAGGAAATTTGATTTTCCGAGATTGGCCTAAAATCTACAATCCATTCTGGGTAACCGCCAAGAGGTGTTGTAGATGTTACTGCTCCATTCCAGATTCCTTTGACCTTGTCTAATAATCCAAAACCAAGGGTGTTTTCGATGTTTTCAATGGGATTAGGAGAATTATTCTCATCAACAATTACTTTGTCCTTCGTGCAACTTAAAAGAATCAAACAAGAGAATATTATTTGAATTATTTTCATAAAAATCAACTTAAAAATTAACCATGAATAGTTTCTTCTTTCCCATAGTTTTGAATGACGATTGCTTCAAATTCTAACCATTCAGCCCATCGTTTATTGACATCCATTTTCCTAGCATATTTTCGAGCAAACCCAAGAAAGGTTGTGTAGTGTCCTGCTTCACTTACCATTAAATCATGATAAAACTGAGATAATTCTGGGTCAGAAATTTTTTCGGCTAACAGTTTAAATCTTTCACAACTTCTTGCTTCAATCATTGCTGAAAAGAGCATTCGATCCACAAAAGAGTCTTCTCTTGACCCGCCTTTATTCATGTATTTGTAAAGTTCATTCACATAACTGTCTTTTCTTTCGCGGCCTAATACCAAACCTCTTTTTTTGATAAGATCGAAGACCATTTGAAAATGTTCCAATTCTTCTTTTGCGAGAGAAAGCATTTCAGTTACTAAATCAGGTTTTTCTGAATTAAGGGAAATTATTGAAATTGCATTCGTAGCAGCTTTTTGTTCACACCAAGCATGATCAGTTAAAATTTCTTCAATGTTTGTTTCAACGATATTGACCCACCTTGGATCTGTTGGGAGTTTAAGTCCTAGCATAATAGCCTATTTGAGGTGAATAAAGGAATTAAAAATCTTCAATTAATTGCAGTAAATGATCAAATTCAACTGGTTTGCTTAAAATCATGGAGTAGTTAATTTTACTCACAAGTTCAATTGTTTCATCGTAGGAATTTCCGGTTGTAAAAATAATTGGAGTATCAATTCCCAATTCTCTAATTTTTATAGCTGAATCAATACCAGTTGTGTTATTTTTTAAGAAAACATCCAAAATAATCATGTCGGGGTTGAATTCTAAAGTACTCAATATTGCTTGATGACTGTCAACTACATTTTGCACTTCATACCCCAATTTTTCAAGTTGCATTCGCAGAACTTTGGCAATCAATAATTCATCTTCAGCAATTAAAATTTTTTTAACTAGGCTCATTTAGTGGTATTTGAATTAAATATTTTGGTGGCTCATTGCTAATCAATTCTATTGACCCATTTATTTGTTCTGCAAATGTATGAATAAGTGTCAACCCAGTAGTATTAGAATTGACAAAATCCACTGTTAATGGGAAAACACCTTGACAATCACAATATTCAATAAACAAATAATCATCCTTTAAAAAACTTGAAATTTCTGTTTTACCTTGGGTTGCATCTTTATGTGAATGTTTAAATGAATTCATCATAATTTCATTCAACATTAACCCAAGTGGTAGGGCAACATTAAGTTTAAAGGATATTCCTTCACCGTTCAACACTAACTCAATAGCGTCATTCGTTTTTAATAAACCAAATAATTCTATTAAAAATTCATTTAGATGAATGTTATGAAAAGATTCATTTTTATATAATAATTCGTGAATTAATGCGGTGGTTTTTATTCGTTTCCTACTCAAGACTAACGCTTCTTTTGCAGCGGTATTTTCTATGTTCATCTCTTGCAAATGAAGCATGCTAGAAACCATTGCGAGGTTGTTTTTAATGCGATGATGTATTTCAGACAACAGAATTTCTTTCTCTTTTAATGCACTACTTATTTTATTTTCTGTTTTTATTCTTTCAGTAATGTCTTTGGAAAAAATACTGATTCCAGAAATTACCTTGTTAATATTATAAATTGGATGAAAACTTGTTTCGAAATAAACATTGTCCTTGCTTTTTGTTTCATAACTCTCAATATCATAACATGTTTCACCAGCATATACTCGTTCATATATAGAGATTAAGTGCATATGTTTTTTAGGATCAATAAATTTCAGAATTGGCATTCCTGCTTCTAGGTTTACTCCGTAGCCTCGAAAAACAATGGCTTGAAAAACAGAATTAAATTCTATCAAATTATAGTCCTCATCAATGGAGCAAATGATATCTTTTGTATTATTTATTATCGCCTTTAATCTTTCACTTTTGTTGCTATTTTCTA
>JBILYS010000372.1:0-2654 GCA_044377625.1 Crocinitomicaceae bacterium | reverse complement strand
ATCGCTCTATTAGTAGCATGTGCACCAAAAACAACTGAAGTTATTGACAAGGTGGAAACCCCTGAAAGTGTCAAAACAATTGATTTTCCTTCAGGAGAAATTGCCGAAGGTGATTATTTATACACTAAAAATTGCGGTAGTTGTCATAAATTTAAAACTATCACGAAATATTCTGAAGCACAGTGGAAGAAAATAGTTCCAGACATGGCGGAAAAAGCAAAATTGGATGCAACACAAGAAAATAAAATTTTGCAATACGTTCTTTGGAAAAGGACTTTGTAAAATAATTTAGTGAATCGGTCAAAATTTATTCAACTTATGGGAGGAACAATAGCTTTAAGCTCAACAGGGGTTTTACATTCACTTGTCAATTCATTTGCTGAAACAGACACGAAAATGCCCGTTCTATTTGTTGGACACGGTTCACCAATGAATGGCATTGAAGACAATGAGTTTTCTCAATATTGGAAAAAATTAGCTTCAGAAATCGAAAAGCCAAAAGCAATTTTATGTATTTCAGCGCATTGGTTGACAAAAGGAACTTTCGTCACTGCGATGGAAAAACCGAAAACAATTCATGATTTTGGCGGATTCCCACAAGCACTATTTGATGTTGAATATCCAGCTTTAGGTAATCCAAAATTAGCAGAAGAAACATCAAAACTGATTACTTCAACTACTGTTGGTCTAGACCATGATTGGGGAATGGATCATGGAACTTGGACAATTGTACGACACATGTATCCAACTGCTGATATTCCAGTTTTGCAATTGAGTATCGATTACAATCAACCAGCTCAATATCATTATGATCTTTCAAAACAACTTTCTTCTATGAGAAAAAAAGGAGTATTGATCATCGGAAGTGGAAATATGGTGCATAACCTAGGAATGGTTGCATGGGATAAAATTACTGAAAATTATGGTTTTGATTGGGCATTGGAAATGAACGAAATCTTCAAGAAAAAAATCGAAGATAATGATCATAAAGCCTTGATTCAATATGAGAAATTAAGTGCCTCATCCATGTTAGCAATTCCGACACCAGATCACTATTACCCTTTAATTTATTCATTAGGCTTAAAAGAAGAAAAGGATACGGTTTCATTTTTCAATGACAAACCGATGGCTGGATCTTTGACAATGACTTCGGTGCGATTTGGATAATGCAAAACTAATTGCTAATTGCTAATTGCTAGTTTAATGAAATCATTTCTTTTATCTAATTTTGACTATGTTTAGTTCACTTAAAGTTATAGATTTATCTACCGTTTTGGCGGGTCCTTCGGTTGCTACATTTTTTGCAGAGTTGGGAGCTGAAGTATTGAAAATAGAAAACATATTGATTCCAGATGTAACACGAAGTTGGAAATTACCAACTGAAGAAAAAGACGCAACAATTTCCGCCTATTTTTCTTCCATCAATTACAAAAAAAAGTATCTCCACCTCAATTTAAAAGATAAAGCAGATTATCAAACCTTTTGTGAACTAATCACTGATGCAGACATCCTTATTTCCAATTTCAAAAAAGGAGATGATGAAAAATTAAGCATTGAGGACGCAACATTGAGAGGAATTAACCCGAAATTAATTATTGGTAAAATAAATGGATTTGGGAGCAAAAGTGACCGCGTAGCTTATGACTTAATTCTACAAGCAGAAACTGGATTTATGTCTATGAACGGCACGAATGAAAGTGGCCCTGTAAAAATGCCAGTTGCTTTTATTGATGTACTTGCTGGACACCAACTCAAAGAAGGTTTATTATTGGCTTTATTACAACGAGAAAAAACAGGAATTGCAAAAAGCGTTACCGTTTCTTTGTACGATGCAGCAGTTTGTAGTTTAGTGAATCAAGCGTCCAATTATTTAATGGGAAATCAAATTCCTCAACGAATTGGTAGTTTACATCCAAACATTGCTCCATACGGAGAAACATTTACAACAAAAGAAGGTGATTTAATAACTTTCGCAATTGGCAATGATGTACATTTTATGAAATTGTGTTCATTTCTAAATCTTCCTGAAATTCCAACTGATATTCGGTTTGTCACGAATGCAATGCGCGTAAAAAACAGAACTGAATTGCAGAACATTCTTCAAGAAAAGATTAAAAATTTTCCAACAGAAGTTATTTTAGATAAAATGCTTGCAGAAAATGTCCCTGCCGGAAAAATAAAAAATTTAGAAGAAGTATTTTCAAATCCAGATGCTCAAAACCTAATCCGAGAAGAAGAAATAGAAGGGATAAATACCAAACGAGTAACTTCAATAGCTTTTAAATGGGAATAATTATACGGCAACCAGAAACAGACCTAGAATGGGATGCTTATTACACCTTGCGATTCAACGTTTTGCGTAAACCTTTAAACCAACCTTTGGGAAGTGAACGAAACGAAGGAGACGCAGCAGGAATTCATTTTTCATTATATGATGATTCTGTAATCAAAGCAATTGCACGATTGGATCAAGCATCTGAAACTACTTCACAAGTGAGATTCGTTGCGGTTGAAATGAATTCACAAGGAAAAGGTTATGGCAGAGAAATCATGAATGCAACAGAACAAAAATCCAAAGAACTAGGTAATACTAAAATGATTCTACATGCTCGTGATTACGCAGTTGATTTTTATCTGAAACTGAATTATAAATT
>JBILYS010000061.1:0-7732 GCA_044377625.1 Crocinitomicaceae bacterium | reverse complement strand
CATGATTCAACCATCTTATAAACCAAATAAGCAATTGGAAATATATGGACGTTTTCGAGAGCAATTGAGACAAAAAAATAGCCGTGATTCAGATGGAACTGTTACACAAATTGAAGATGTTGTTCAACGCAATTATCGTTTGAATGTTTCCTATGCAGTAAGTGAGTTTTTCACCATCAAAAGTAGAATTGAATACGTTACCATCAACCGAAAAAGTAATACACCTGAAAAAGGCTTGATTATCAGTCAAGATGTATTATTTAAACCGAAAAAACTACCGTTTGATCTCGCATTGAGATATGTTTTATTTGATACAGACAGTTACGACACACGAATTTACTCCTACGAAAACAATGCGTTGTACGTTTTTGCTGTTCCTTCTTATTATTATCAAGGAAGTAGAGCATACGCTATGATTCGTTATTCCTTCTTGCGTCATTGTGATTTGTGGGTACGATACGGCGTATTTATTTACAACAACCGTTCTTCCATTGGTTCAGGTGCTGAAGAAATTAGTGGTTCGAAAAAATCAGATATTACGGTGCAATTGAGGGTGAAATTTTGAATTAATTAAAATGTCATTTAGTATGTTAGGCCTTAATATAAGGCACAATTTTAATTGTTTATTTCGGGAATTTCGTAACCAAAATTTTTAAATTGTTGAATATTATATTTATTGTAAATATGATATCAATCATGAAAATTTAGTCTTATTCTGATTACTTTTGGCTTAATGTTAAGAAAGTTTATATCATTAATTCTTTTAATTACCATGTTGATTCATGCAGGTAGTCAGATTGTAATTGTGATAGATTATTTGGTGAACACAGATTTCATTACTGAGACATTTTGTATTAATAAGGAAAAACCTAAAATGAAATGTAACGGGAAGTGTCATCTTTCAAAAGAACTTAAAAAAGACGAAGAAAAAAAATCAAAAGGTACTTTTGAAATATCAGATATAATTCTTTTTTGTCAATGTGATTCAGCTGTTATAACTACTAAAGAATTAGAATTTCAAATTGTTAAAAAAGAAGGATTCATTTATATAAAAAACCTTCTTAAAGCAAAAACACTTGCTGTTTTTCATCCTCCTGCCAGTTTTACTTAATTTATTGGTTTTCGAAATAAATAATTCGTTTTTAACCATAATGATTTATTAATTAAGTTCTGTGCAATATATTCTATTGGCATGGAAGAATATGATATTTTAAAAAAAAAGTAAAATGAAAAATATATTTATGGCAATGCTTATTGCTTCTATTAGTTTAGTTTCTTGTAAAAAAGAAGAAGTAATTCCAAACCCATCAGTTCCAGATGATTCAGTAATTCTTAATTATACAACATTAGGGATAGATACAACAGCAAATAATGAGATTGTAACGCTTTATTCTTTAACTTCCGAAATTAAAACGGGATACAATAAAACTTTTATTACAGTAAAAGATTTGAGTGGAAATGCGATTACAAACGCAGCTGTTGTTTTTGAACCACTTATGGATATGGGAATGATGCAACATGCTTCACCTGTAGAAAACCCTGTTTATAATTCTGATAAAGAGAAATATGAGGGTGTTGTAGTATATACTATGTCGTCAGTATCAGGAACATGGACATTAGGTGTAAATGTAAATGGAAATTCTGTTTCATTTGGGATTACTGTTCTTGATTCACCAACTCAAGTTGTTAGATCGTTTACAGGAACTGATGGTGAAATATACATCATTTCATTAGTTCCACCATCAGTATGGAATGTTGGGATGAATGAATTGGAGATAATGATTAATAAAAAAACTTCAATGATGAGTTTTCCTGCAGATAATGATTTCACGGCTGTTCTAACACCTGAAATGGTTTCTATGGCACATGGTTCACCAAACAATATTAGTCCTGTTTTAGTCGGGAACGGACATTACAAAGGGACTGTAAATCTTACAATGACAGGTGATTGGAGATTGCATCTTGAGCTTTCAAAAGCTGGTGTTGTTATTAATACAGATGCATATTTAGATATTTTATTCTGATAGAAATCAATATCTTTTTATTTAATAAAAAGTAAGTTGTCTCTATTATTTTGACAACTTACTTTTTAATTCAGTTAAAAACTCAAAAGTGGATAATCAAAATATATTAATTGTAATATCATTTTTATTTTCTGGATTTTCTTTCGCACAAGAAGATTCAACCTCACAAAAAAAAGAAATTCTTATTCAAGAGGTGAAAATTATTGGCGTGAAATTTAATGAAATAAAAACACCTGATTTACAGCAACAAACAGATAAAGTGCTTTCTGAAATTTCAGGAGTAACGCTTATTAAGAGGGGGAATTATGCTCAAGAACCAACAATAAGAGGACTCAATTCTGGACAGTTAAGCTCAACACTTGATGGTATGCATATTTTTGGTGCTTGCACGGATAGAATGGATCCAATTAGTTCATACGTTGAACCAAATAATTTAAATAGTATTCAGCTGAACTTAGGTCCAACCGAAGAGCAAAGTACAACTCAAGTTGGTGGTGGATTGAATTTTAAATTACTAAAAGCGATTCCTAATGCAGAAAAGCTATTCAGCGGGAGAATTGGTGCAGGATTTGAAACGAATGCTTTAGCAATACAATCGCTTGGTTCTTTGCAATATAGTCGAAAAAAATGGGCTTTGAGTGTAAATGGAATTTTTCGAAAAGCGAATAATTATTATGCAGGTAATCGCGAACAAATTTTGTTTTCTCAATACGAAAAATATAATGTTGGAGGAAGTTTTACTGCTCTTTTAGATAGCTTTAATATTATACATGTTGATTACTTGCAAGATAATGGGAAAGATATTGGATATCCCGCCTTGACGATGGATGTCTCATTTGCAAATGCAAAAATAATTTCAATAGGACACGAATACAAAAAAGATAGTAATAGAATTTATAAAATGGAGAGTAAAGTATATTTAAATTTTATTGACCATGCAATGGATGATACAAAGCGTCCTCCAGAAACAGTTCCAATGCATATGGATATGCCAGGCACTTCAAGAACAGTTGGGTTTTATTCGGGAGGAAAATTAAGAGTATCACACAAACAATTTATTCAGTTTAAAATAACAGGGTTTCAAAATGATTTACATGCCGAAATGACAATGTATCCGCCAATTGGTAAAGAAATGTTTATGCTGACAATTCCTGATGCAAGAAGAAGTGTAATCGGTCTAAGTGTTTCGGATAAACTCTATTTTGGTTCAAATATTAATTTATCGATTGGTGGTAGATTCGAATTTGTAAAATCAGAAATTACAACTTTATTAGGAAGACAAACACTGACAAGTTTTTATAGTGGTAATCCTACAAAGATGAATTTACTGTATAATATTTTTAGCCAATTTGAAGAAAAACTTGGCAAGAAAAAAATGTTGTATTTTGGAATTGCGAAAGCCTTAAGAAATCCTACTTTACAAGAAATGTATGGTTTTTATCTTTATAACAGAGTTGATGGACACGATTATTTGGGTAATCCAATGTTGAATCCAGAATCCTCTTGGAATGGCAATTTGGGAATGAAATATAAAACTTCTAAATGGAATCTCAATGGTCAAATATATTCATATTTCTTCAAAGATTACATAGCAGGAAGAGTATTAGCAGATTATAGTGTGATGACAATAGGTGGTAAGGGGGTAAAGGAGTATGTTAATTTACCTTCTGCAATTTTATACGGTTCTGAGTTTACTTTAGAATGGAAGCCAATTCCTAAATTACTAATTCAAAGTATGAATTCTGTTTCTTACGCTAAAGATAATGATGGTAATGCATTACCTTTTATCCCACCGTTTAAAAGTGTGAACGCAATAAGTTATGATTTAAAGGAAACAAATATAAAATTGGAATCAATCATTGGAGCTCAACAAAAACATGTTTCAACTGAAAAATATGGTGAAAAATTCACTCCATCTTTTTATGTGTTTAACATACGTGCGGCACGAAAATTTAAACTTGGAAAAACTAATTTAAATTGCAGTTTAAGTATTGAAAACATTCTAGATGCTGTATATTTTGAACATTTGGATGTAATGAAAATTAATAGACAAGGAAGAAATATAATTGCCCACTTAACATATAATTTTTGAATGAAGAAATCTAGGTTAAATAATGATTCCTAAAACTCAATATCCAAATTAAACGTATTCTTCAACGTATGTAAATTCGGGTTTTTTCTTGCCATGGCAGCAAATTTATCTTTTCCAGTTAGAAATTTCACTTCGTGTTCTGGATTGTCATTGAGTTTGAAACTGATATCGATTGAATAATTTTTAAGTTCTTTTCTGAAGTACCCAACAAGTTCCAAAAGGTGCGGTGTAATCATGTCCACTTGTGTTTGATTGTCAACGTCCATCACAAAGTGTGTTTCTTCCTTTTGAATTGGTTCGCGCTTAATCATTGCATTGTAGAAGGTTTCCAATCCACGTTCTTTCATTTCAAAAGCAAATCGCCGCCAAAGCATTTTAATTTGATCGAATGTAAAAGGATTTCTTGGCATATTTTCAGGCAATTGTTCAAACCCAGACTTTTCATCTTCTTTTTTCTCCATCATCTTTTTGATAGAAAGAGAGGTAGTATGAAGATCAGCCGATGAAACAACAGTCAATTTTTTTTCTGGTTCAACAGCTATTGGCACTTGTCTGACAGGCGGAGCAATCGGTTTAGGAACAGACGAAATCTTGTCTCTTAAATTTTGATTTGGAAAAGGAATTAAATCAACGGGATCCGTCAGGCATTTTTTTTTTCTTGCTCTTGTAATAAAGAACACAGTTGCATCAACGCCATTTCAACCAGCAAACGTTGGTTTTTTGATGACTTATAATCGACATCCGATTTACTCAACACGGCCAATGCACGTAAGATTAAATTGCCATCAACTTCTTTCGATTGATCGATGTATCGTTGCTCAATTGCGTCTCCAACTTCCAATAATACAGCAGTTCGAATATCTTTACAAACCAATAAGTTTCTGTAATGATCTGCTAAGCCAACAATAAAATTGTGACCATCAAATCCTTTTTCGTAAATGTCGTTTAACAGCAATAATGCTGAAGGAATATCTTCTTTTTGCGCACTGTCAACTATTCTGAAGTAATAATCGTAATCAAGAATATTGAGGTTTTCAATAACACTCTTGTAGGTTAAATTATTTCCAGTAAACGTAACAATTTGATCAAATATCGACAATGCATCACGTAACGCACCATCTGCTTTTTGAGCAATTAAATGCAATGATTCTGGATCTGCTGTTATTGCTTCTTGCGTTGCGATGTAAGCTAAATGATCAGCAATGTCTTTTACTTTGATTCTGTTGAAATCAAAAATTTGACAACGGGAAAGAATTGTAGGAATTATTTTATGTTTTTCAGTCGTTGCAAGAATGAAAATTGCATGTTTTGGTGGCTCTTCTAACGTTTTCAAAAAACCATTGAAGGCTGCATTCGAGAGCATGTGAACCTCATCAATAATGTAGATTTTATATTCACCCAATTGAGGTGCTATTCGAACTTGGTCAATTAAATTTCTAATATCCTCAATTCCATTATTCGAAGCAGCATCTAGTTCATAAACGTTCAACGAAGCACCTTCATTAAAAGAAAGGCATGAATCACATTGATCACAAGCTTCAATTGTTTCAGATCTGTTAAAACAGTTGATTGTTTTCGCTAGAATTCTAGCAGTTGTTGTTTTACCAACTCCTCTTGAACCACAAAATAAAAATGATTGAGCTAAATGACCTGTTTTAATAGCGTTTTTTAAAGTAGAAGTAATCGACTTTTGTCCCACAACCGTATCAAAGGTCTGGGGTCTATATTTTCTAGCTGAAACAACAAAATCACTCATGAAAAACAAAGTTAAGGTATAGAAATCATTTTTCCATGTAAAATATCACATTGTTAAAAACTAAATTTTTTGATGAAAAATAAAGTGTTTTTCTTAGATGTGAATAAACAATTTTCTCTAATTTTAGGTAACCTATAATTAATCAATATGAAAAGAAAAATGTTAGGATTTGCTGCAGTTGCACTTATTGTTGCTTCTTGTGGTGGTCCAGGAAAAGAAGAGTTTGACAAATCAGCTCAAACTATTTGTGACTGTATGAGTAAGAAAACTGCGGAAAGTGAAGCAGACACATCAAGTTTTAAAATTGACATGAAAGATTTAGATTTCTCTTTATGCGCTTTAGGTGTTGTGGGAGATGTTGATCCATTCGATGCTCAAATGGGAAAAGCACTTGAAGAAAAGTGTCCTGATTTGAAGCCTTTACATGATACGTATGTAAAAAACTCAAAATAAGACTGTTGTAAAACCCATTACTCTTCGCTGCTTCTAAAAATTTAAAATCCTCATTTACAAAGGTAAATTCCGGCATTAAATTTTAATTGCGCCTCAATTAATGAATTTTTCAATTGTCTTAAAAATAAAACCGTCCCCCGAGCTTGTCGAGGGGCGGTTTTATATTTAAATTAAATTAATCTATTATTTCAATTGATTCTATAGAATCTCCTTCACGGATTTCGTCAACATTATCAATTCCCTCGATAACTTTTCCAAAGCACGTATGATTTCCATCTAAATGTGCTGTGTTTTCTCTTGAATGACAAACGAAAAATTGAGAACCACCTGTATTTCTTCCTGAATGCGCCATTGAAAGTACACCACGATCATGGTATTGATTTCCACCTTTCAATTCACAATCAATTTTGTATCCTGGTCCACCAGTTCCAGCCATACCTTTTTCACCATCACGTGAGTTTGGACAACCACCTTGTATCACGAAATTTGGAATTACACGGTGCCATTTTAACCCATTGTAAAATCCTTGTTTCGCTAATTTCGCGAAGTTTGCAGCTGCAATCGGTGCATCTTCAGTATATAAAGAAACTTTCATCGTTCCTTTATTTGTTTTAATTATTGCTTCCATTTTTCGATAATTTTTGACAAAGATACATTCTCTCTTTTAATTTGGTCAATTTTAAGAATTCTTGGAGTTAACATATTTAGATTAATTGAATATTCGCTTGATTACCACAAAATATTTATGTCATGATCCGCCAACTGGCGGATGCATGCCGTAAAGGTGTTTTTCCTTCGTTTTTAGCGCTGGATTACATCCAGCGCTAAAAATATTTCACCCCTACAGGGTTTAAAATATTTGCTTTAGTAATATATAGCGAATTACTCAATGTTTAATTAGAAAACTCCGTAGGAGTGAAATGCTTGTAACGACGGATATAATCCGTCGTGTAAAATGTAGACAAAAATCGTTTCTGGCGTGAGTTTTTGAATAAAAACCATGACAGAATCAATAATTAGTGAAAAATTTATTTCAAATGCGCGTGCCCTGAAGAATCCTTCCTTAAATTTGTACATGCAAAAATTCAATTTTCATAGACAGCTTACTGAACTTTTTACAGATCAAGAGAATCAGTTGGCATATAACCAAGAACAATTATTGTCCTTTATCAATTTACCTTTTTCTGTTAAGAATTTTGAAAAGCAAATTTCACAAAAGGAAGCTTCCTTTACTGCAGAAAACCGTGAGCTGTTATTTACTGAATTATGCAATATATACGAGCAATATCCGCATTCCTCAAAAGTGAAAAACAATATTCAACTAATTCAAAACGAAAATACATTTACAATTACAACGGGACATCAGCTTTCAATTGCAACAGGTCCAATGTATTTAATTTACAAAAT
>JBILYS010000432.1:0-2659 GCA_044377625.1 Crocinitomicaceae bacterium | reverse complement strand
GAAACCAGAAACAGTGCCACCAACTATTGAATTTACATTTGTTGGGGCAATCGAAAAATTACGCAACAACAAAAACAACAAACTAAAAATAATCAAGAAAAAAGCTAAAGCAGTTTCTAAGACATCCGAATTAATAAATTTGCTTAAAAATGCACCGAGCCCAACAAATAGCACTGCTGGAATCCCCAAATACAGCACAATTTTCCAATTGACTCCTTGTCTGAAAAAATAGATTTTTGAGATATTACTAAAAACATGAAACAGGGCTGTAATTCCTAAAACAGAATGAAAATCAAAAAAATACGTGGCAATTGGGACAAAAAAAACTGAAGAGCCAAAACCACTAATGGTTCCAGCAACTTCAGCAATAAGTGCCAATAAGGCAAATAATAGAATTGCATCAATTGACATAATTCTTAAAGTTAGTAAATAAGCTTTTAAAATACTTAATTAGTTGACTTCAATCGCGTTCAATACTTTTTCTTTTGTCAATGCCAAGTCTAAAACTTCCTTCATTTGTGTTACAAAATGGAATGTCAATCCTTTCAAGTAATCTTGTTTGATTTCTTCAATGTCTTTTCTATTCTTCTCACACAATATTATTTCCTTGATTCCTGCTCGTTTTGCAGCAAGAATTTTTTCTTTAATTCCGCCAACTGGTAAAACTTCTCCACGCAATGTTATCTCACCTGTCATAGCAAGATTTTTCTTCACACGTTTTTGCGTATACAATGAAGCTAATGACGTTAACATAGTAATTCCAGCGCTAGGTCCATCTTTTGGCGTTGCACCTTCTGGAACGTGCACATGAACGTTGTGCTTATCGAATACTTCTTGGTCTAAATTCAACCAGCTGCTATGCGCTTTCAAGAATTCCAATGCAATAACAGCAGATTCTTTCATTACATCTCCCAAATTTCCAGTCAAGGTTAATTTCCCTTTTCCTTTTGTGATTGATGATTCAATGAATAATATATCTCCTCCAACGCTTGTCCAAGCTAAACCAGTTACAACTCCAGCAATTTCATTGCTTTCATATTTAGTTCTTCCTCTACCCGCTCCTAAAACAGTGAACAAATCCTCAACGCTAATTTTTGCTGTGAATTCCTCTTCCATCGCAATTTGACGCGCACGATTACGAACCAATTTTGCAACCATTTTATTCATTCCACGCACACCAGATTCATTGGTATATTCTTCCACCAACTTCTCCATTACTTTGTTATCAATCGTAATGTCTTTTTTACTGATTCCGTGATCTTCAATTTGCTTCGGTAATAAATGGCGTTTTGCTATTTCAATCTTTTCTTCAATTGTATAACCGTTTACTTCAATAATTTCCATTCTGTCGCGCAAAGGTCCTTGAACTTCGCCTAAATTATTAGCCGTTGCAATAAACATCACCTTCGAAAGGTCGAATTCAGTTTCAATATAATTATCGTAAAACGAATTATTTTGCTCAGGATCTAAAACTTCCAACAAAGCAGACGATGGATCTCCGTGATTACTTCTTCCCAATTTATCTATTTCATCTAATACAAAAACTGGATTCGAACTTTCTGATTTTTTGATGTTTTGCATAATACGTCCTGGCATTGCACCAATGTACGTTTTACGGTGACCACGAATTTCAGATTCGTCGTGTAAACCACCTAATGACATGCGAATATATTTTCTTCCAAGCGCTTCAGCAATCGATTTTCCCAACGAAGTTTTTCCAACTCCTGGAGGGCCATAAAAACACAATATTGGTGATTTCATGTTTCCTTTCAACTTCAAAACAGCTAAATATTCTAAAATTCGTTCTTTTACTTTTTCTAATCCGTAATGATCACGTTCCAAAATTTTCTTAGCGCGTTTCAAATCAAGGTTATCTTTCGAAAATTCTCCCCACGGTAAATCAAGCATTAAATCCAAGTAATTCGATTGCACATTGTACTCTGCTCCTTGCGGATTCATACGTTGTAATTTATCTAATTCCTTGTAAAATATTTTTGAAACACGTTCATCCCATTTTTTCAATTCAGCTCTTGAACTGTAATCACGCACATCAGATTCCTGAGGATTATCTCCTAATTCATCTTGAATTGTGCGCATTTGTTGGTGAAGGAAATATTCGCGTTGTTGACGATCCATGTCTTTACGAACTTTGGATTGAATTTCATTGCGCATTTCCAACATCTGAATTTCTAATGTCAAATGCTCCATCACCATCATCACCCGCTTTTTCATGTCCAATTCTTCCAACATTTCCTGTTTTTTGGCAACGTCGGCATTCATATTGGATGAAATGAAATTCACTAGAAATGTTGGACTATCAATGTTTCCAATAGCAAATGAAGCTTCAGAAGGAATATTTGGACTGTCTTTTATTATTTGTAATGCAAGATCTTTAATGGTCTTGAACATGATGTCCATTTCCTTATTTTTCTTGTCAAATGTCTTTTCTTTCAACATCTTAACATTCGCACGCATATAAGGCTCAGTCTGATTTGGCTGTACTATTTCGAATCGACGCTTACCTTGTATGATAACCGTTGAACTACCATCAGGCATTTTCAACAATCGAATGATTTGAGCAACAGTACCAACGGTATGTAAATCAGAAAATTCAGGTGATTCCTCCTCTTGATTCTTTTGAGAAACCACACCAATTATT
>JBILYS010000370.1:0-2661 GCA_044377625.1 Crocinitomicaceae bacterium | reverse complement strand
ACTTCCTCCTTGTTCGTATGTCATTCCGATTGCCCCAGAAAAAGTAGGGTAGGTGTCACCGTAACTTGGATAGAGCAAATCAAAAAATTCTTTTGTAAAATAAAACCATCCATTTTGATCAAAATACTTCGCATTATTTCTTCCAACGCCATTTTGAAATTCACGTTGCCATTTTGTAATTACTTCATGGTACGGTTCGGCTGCCGGAGCAAAATAATATGGTTCATTGATACTCTGTTCGTGAAAGTCAGCATGAACGTGAGGAAACCATTGGTTATACAATGCAATTCTTTCTTGTGATTCTTTTTGTGTAAGCCAAGCCCAATCTCTGTTTAGGTCAAAAAGATAATGGTTTGGACGTCCACCTGGCCATGGTTCGCTGTGTTCCGCACTCATTCGGTCCACATTCATTTCTTTGTTTTGGTATTGATTGAACCAGTTTACGTAGCGATCTCTTCCATCTGGATTGATACATGGGTCTAAAATCACAACCGTATTTTTCAACCATTCTTGCTTTTGAGTAATCAGTTCATAAGCTGTCAACATAGCTGCTTCAGTACCAGAGCTTTCATTCCCGTGAACGTTGTAACTCAGCCAAACAAGTGTGATTTTTTCATCCTTGTTCAAATTAGCATGATCAGCTTTAATTTGCTCTAAATTTTTCAAGTTTTCTTCCGTAGAAATATACGCTACAAGCAATTCTCTGTGCTCATTTGTTGTTCCATATTGCTCCAAACGAACATTCTTAGGCGCATTTTTCTCCAATTGTTTGAAGTAATCAACAACTTGATGATGGCGTGAAAAATAGGTTCCTATTGGATAGCCAAGAAATTGATCTGGTGATTGTAAGGTTTGACTGTTAACTGAAAAAACAACAAGTGTTAAGATCGAAAGAAGAGAACGTTTTAGCATTCAGGATAAATTTTTGATTCACCCAAATTTAATGATTAGTTTGAAATAGCAGGGAAATTAAATTATCCCCTTCACTCTTAACAATTCATCCAACGCTTCAATATCAGAATACAATACATCTCTTGCTTTACTTCCTTGGAAAGCGCCAATGATTCCCATTCCTTCTAATTGATCAACGATGCGACCTGCACGGTTGTAACCCAATTTCAATTTGCGTTGTAAAAGACTGGCAGAACCTTGTTGATTGATGACAACAATTCGTGCTGCATCGGCAAACATTACGTCCAATTCATTCATGTCGATATCGCTTCCACCATCGCCACCTTCACCAACATATTCAGGCAAAAGCAATGCCTCTGGATAAGCACGTTGATTGCCAATGAAGCTACAGATTTCTTCCACTTCAGGAGTATCAACAAATCCACATTGTAAACGTTGAATGTCTTGCCCTGTAGAAATAAGCATGTCACCACGACCGATTAACTGATCTGCTCCAGATGCATCTAAAATAGTACGTGAATCTATTTTCGATAATACTCTAAATGCTATACGCGCAGGGAAATTGGCTTTGATCATACCCGTTATAACGTTCACAGATGGACGCTGTGTTGCCACAATTAAGTGAATTCCAATTGCTCTAGCTAATTGCGCAATACGTGCAATCGGATGTTCTACTTCTTTTCCAGCGGTCATGATTAAATCGGCGAACTCATCAATTAAAACGATGATGTATGGCAAGTAACGGTGACCATTTTCTGGATTTAATTTACGCGCAATGAACTTTACATTGTATTCTTTGATCGTTCTACAACCTGCATTTTTAAGCAATTCGTAACGGTCATCCATCTCTATACAAAGTGAATTCAACGTATTTACTACTTTAGAAACATCTGTGATTATTGCTTCTTCTTCTCCAGGAAGTTTTGCTAAGAAATGGCGTTCTATTTTATTGAACAACGTTAATTCAACTTTCTTCGGGTCAATTAAAACAAACTTTACTTGTGCAGGATGTTTTTTGTATAGTATAGAAATTAAAATCGCATTTAAACCAACAGATTTCCCTTGTCCAGTAGCACCGGCAACGAGAAGGTGAGGCATTTTTGTAAGATCAAAAACAAACGTTTCGTTCATAATTGTTTTACCCATTACAATTGGTAATTCGAAGTCAGAATTTTGGAATTTTTCTGATGCAATCAACGAACGCATGCTGACCATTTCCGGGTTTGAATTTGGAACTTCGATTCCAATCGTTCCTTTTCCAGGAATTGGGGCAATGATTCTGATTCCCAAAGCACTTAAACTTAATGCGATATCGTCTTCTAAGTTTTTAATTTTTGAAATTCGAACGCCAGGAGCTGGAATTATTTCATACAATGTAACCGTTGGACCAACAGTAGCCTTTATTTTGGCAATATCAATTTTGTAATGAGAAAGTGTTTCAACAATCTTGTTTTTGTTGGCTTCAAGTTCTTGTTTGTTGACAGAAACACCATTTGTACCGTAATCTTTCAATAGATCGATTGAAGGAAGAACATAACTTGCTAAATCGAGCGTAGGATCATAGTCACCATATTCTTTGCGCAATTTATTCAAATCATCATCATTCAACGCTTCGTCCGGTGCAGCAACTTCAACGGAGAAATCTTCTAAATTGATGTCGTTTGTGATAGTTGATTCTTCCGGAATGTCAATTTCGAAATCATCTTCCATTTCTGGTTCTGGATCACGAACAGTAATAATTAGTTCAGA
>JBILYS010000369.1:0-2662 GCA_044377625.1 Crocinitomicaceae bacterium | reverse complement strand
ATTAACCAAAATAAAGAGTACTTTCAACCCCATAAATAAAATAAAATAAATGAAAAAATTCATAGCCTTTATCTTTTTCGCAACGCCATTTTTAACGTTCGCAAGTCCTGAATGGATGCGTTATTCAGCTATTTCTCCCGATGGATCTCAAATCGCATTTTCATACCAAGGAGATTTATTTGTTGTTGGCGTAAAAGGCGGTGAAGCAAAACAAATCACATCGCACAGTGCTTATGATTTCATGCCAGTATGGTCAAATGATTCAAAAAATATCGCCTTTGCAAGTAATAGATTTGGAAACTTTGATGTGTTCATTGTTGCAAAAGAAGGAGGCGTTCCATCACGTTTGACGTTTCATTCTTCTGATGATATGCCATACGATTTTAAACCAAATAATAAGGAAATAGTGTTTATGTCGAGCCGATTGGATCGCAAGGAATCGGTTCAATTCCCATATGATTTACTTGGAGAAGTTTATTCTGTAAGTGTTGATGGTGGACGCGAAGTAATGGATTTATCAATTTGTGCTGAAGCAATTAATTATAGCGCGGACGGAAATTACATGCTTTTTCAAGATGTAAAAGGATATGAAAATGAATGGAGAAAGCACCAAGTGTCCTCTGTTGCAAGAGATATTGTGTGTTATGACATGCAGAAAAAGACGTATCGTCAATTGACAGATTGGACAGGAGAAGACAGAAACCCGATTATTATTGATCAAAATTCGTATTATTTCTTGTCGGAGAAATCTGGCTCGTTTAATATTTGGAAAGGTAAAATGGATGGAACAGCGTATTCTGAACAAGTAACAGATTTTAAAACACATCCAATTCGTTTTTTATCAATGGCAACCAATGGAACGTTATGTTTTGGGTATCATGGTGAAATTTATACCATGGATAAAGGCGTTTCTACAAAATTAGAAATCACGATCCACAAAGATGTTTTAAACAATGATAATAAAATTTTGCCAGTTGGTGGAAATGCGTCAGAATTTGCTGTTTCCGCTGATGGAAAAGAAATAGTGTTTGTTTATAGAGGAGATGTTTTCGCAAGTTCGGTCGAATTTGGAACAACAAAACAAATTACAAATACTTCTGGTCAAGAAAGAAACGTGTCTTTTAGCCCTGATGGAAAAAAGATTTTATTCGCTGGTGAACGCAACAATTCATGGAATATTTATGAAGTAAAAAGAGTCAATGAAAAGGAATTATTTTTCCACAATGCCACACTTTTAGAGGAAACTGCATTGGTATTAACCACAGATGAAACTTTCGATCCTAAATATTCTCCAAATGGCGAAGAAGTAGGATTTTTCAAAAACAGAACAACATTGTGTGTGTTAAACTTGAAAAGTAAGGCAGTAAGAGAGGTGCTTGCAGGAAGTTATAATTATTCTTATTCAGATGGAGACCAATATTTTACCTGGTCACCAGATTCAAAATACTTGTTGGTTCAGTTCTTTGAATTTGAAAGATGGAGCACAGACATTGGTTTGGTTGCAGCATCAGGAAAAGAAAAACCGTTGAATTTAACTCAAAGTGGATACGGTAGTTCATGGCCAAAATTCTCAATGGATGGAGAAATGGTGTATTATGCAACCGATAAATATGGTTTGCGTTCACACGGCAGTTGGGGAGGTCAAAACGATGTTGAGGCGATCTTCTTAAACAAGGATGCATATTACAAATTCACTTTAAACGAAGAGGAATATAAAGCTTGGAAAGAAGCAGAAGATTTAGCGAAAAAAGAGAAGGACCAAGAAAAAAGTGAAAAGGAAGAAGGGAAAAGTAAAAAAGATCCTTCGAAAAGCACAAAAGAAAAGGAACCAGTAGCTGAAATTAAACCAATCACAATTGATTTGGAAGGTCTTTATGATCGTAAAGTTCGTTTGACAATTCACTCTTCAAGTTTAGGGGATTATGTTCTTAACAACGAAGCTACTGAAATGTATTACTTATCCAATTTCGAGAAAGGGTTTGACATTTGGACAACAAAATTTAAGACGAAAGAAACAAAACTTCTGATGAAAACTGGACTTGACGGTTCAGCGTTGTTATTGGATAATGAACAAAAATCCTTGTTTTTCAGTCAAAATGGTGCGGTTACAAAACTGGAAATTGCAACTTCAACACCTAAACCTGTTGCCGTAAATGGTGAAATGAATTTAAACACATCAGCTGAACGCGCATATATGTTTGAACATGCTTGGAGACAAGTGCGTGAGAAATTTTATGTTGCAGATTTGCATGGCGTAGATTGGGACATGTATAAAACAGCTTACCAAGAAAAATTACCTTCGATTACGACTGGTGAAGATTTCAGTGAATTGCTTTCTGAAATGTTGGGAGAATTAAATGCGTCACATACTGGTTCAGGATACCGTTCACGCATGCAGGGTGGAGATCAAACCGCTGTTTTTGCTTGTTATTATGATGAAACCTTCGCTGGAGACGGATTGAAAATCAGTGAAATCATGGACAAAAGTCCTTTAACACTGCACTCAAAGAAAATTAAAAGTGGCGTCATCATTGAAAAAATTGACGGTTCACCAATTTTGAAAAACCAGAATTATTATCCTTTGTTGAATAGAAAAGTGGGTAAAAAAGTATTGCTTTCATGTTATAATCCAAGCTCAAAAGAACGTTGGGAAGAAACAGTA
>JBILYS010000060.1:0-7784 GCA_044377625.1 Crocinitomicaceae bacterium | reverse complement strand
TGTTATCAGCCATTTGTTGCTGAATTTCCTCTGGACTGCGCTTTTTCATTTCTTCTAAAACAGCACACGCTATTTCATCCGTTTTCGCTAAATCTTCTGGCTTTCCAGAAGCACATACCCAACGGAAAGGTCCAAATCCATAATCAAAACACATTGGTCCGAGAATGTCTTGAACATAAGAAGGATATTTAAAATCAATTCCATTTGCTGCCATAACATCTGCTCCAGCACGCGATGCTTCTAATAAAAAAGCATTTCCGTAATCGAAGAAATAGGTTCCTTTAGCAGTATGTTTGTTCACCGCAGCTGCATGTAAGCGCAATGTTTCTTGTACCTTTTCTTTGAATAAATCTGGATTGTTGGCCATCATTTCATTTGCTTCTTCAAAAGAAATTCCAACAGGATAGTAACCACCAGCCCAAGGATTGTGCAACGATGTTTGATCTGATCCTAAGTCAACAAAAATATTTTCTTTGTCGAACTTCTCCCAGACGTCAACGATATTTCCAATAAAAGCGATTGAAACAACTTCTTGTTTTTCCTTTGCAATGCGAACACGATTACACAATTCATCCAAATCATCAATCAACACATCCACCCAACCTTGAGAATAGCGTGTATTCGCAGCTTTTGGATTTACTTCAGCGGTAACAGAAATGCAACCTGCTATGTTTCCGGCTTTTGGCTGTGCGCCAGACATTCCGCCTAATCCAGCAGTCAAAAATAATTTTCCTTTGATCGTTTCATTTGCCTTCGAAATTTTTCGAGCAGCATTTAAAACAGTAATCGTTGTGCCGTGTACAATTCCTTGCGGACCAATATACATGAAAGATCCTGCTGTCATTTGTCCGTATTGCGTAACACCCAAGGCGTTGAATTTTTCCCAATCATCCGGTTTAGAATAATTCGGAATCATCATTCCATTTGTCACAACAACTCTTGGCGCTTCTTTGTGTGATGGGAATAAACCCATAGGATGACCAGAATACATTGCCAACGTTTGTTCGTCGGTCATTTCAGCCAAATATTTCATTGTCAAACGGTACTGAATCCAATTTTGGAAAACAGCGCCATTTCCACCATATGTAATTAATTCATGTGGATGCTGCGCAACTGCATAGTCCAAATTATTTTGAATCATCAACATGATTGCTTTTGCTTGTTCTGATTTTCCAGGATACTCGTTAATTGGTCGAGCAAACATGACATAATCCGGACGATAACGCAGCATATAAATACGTCCGTATGTTTCTAATTCATTTAAAAAATCTTCGATTAATTCAGCATGTTGCTCCTTCGGGAAATAACGCAATGCATTTCTTAGCGCCAATTTTTTCTCGTCTGGACTTAGAATCGCTTTACGCTTTGGTGCGTGATTGATTGAAAGTTCGTATTCTTTTTTTCCTGGAATAGCTTTAGGAATTCCTTGTAAAATATCTTGATGAAAAGATTCGATTGACATGCGTTGATTTTTTTGTAAAGTTAATACATTCTCAGCGCGATGCAATAATTTCGATTTTAAGAATTTATGAAAATCACAAGGAAGTTGAATGATGAATGTTCTGAAACACCAGTAAATACAGACTTTCTACGTAATATAGCGAATTTGCTATTTTGCGAGACTTAAAAAATCGTTTTATTGGTTATTCAATGATAAACTATCGAAGCGAATTTCAATTTATAACATTCACGTATCCGTTAAAAGTGAACATATCATCACTATAAATGTCTTTTGCTTTGATGGTCCAAGTGTAGGTTCCATCCATTACAATTTCACCTTTATACGTTCCGTCCCATGTTTCATCTGGATTTCTAGATTCCCAAACAATTTCTCCCCAACGATTATAAACCAATAGTTCAAAATTGTAGATATCCATTCCTTCCATATGAATTTCCCATTGCTGATTAAATTCATCAGAATTTGGTGTAAATGTATTTGGAACGTAAAGTATAATTTCAGGTAAAACTAAAACAATATGAGTCAC
Organism: Crocinitomicaceae bacterium; assembly: GCA_044377625.1. Lineage (GTDB taxonomy): Bacteria > Bacteroidota > Bacteroidia > Flavobacteriales_D > Crocinitomicaceae > M0103. Next base: position 5,799 of record JBILYS010000060.1, on the reverse strand, counting down.
AGTATCAATACAACCAAATTCAGAAGTTGTAATGAGCATGACATCATAATTTCCAACTTCACCATCAGGGAAAGTTGTTTGAACGTGATGAGATTGAGAGTAAGATGGATTTCCTTCAGTAATAAACCATTCATAACTCACACCGTTGGATGAATAATTTGTTAATTGAACTGTTGGGTTGAACATTTTCACTGGATTTGGACTATAACCAAATTCAGCAACAGGCTGTGGATAAACTGTCAGAAAATTGGCAAACATGGCAGAATCAATACATCCTTGAGGTGTGGTAACTGTTAATTGTATGCTATAAATTCCAGCAGCTAACCCGTCGAGTTGAATTGACTCTTGATCAATGAATTGTTGACCGTTGGATACTTGCCATTCTAAATGCTCAACGAAATTTGGGTCAGTGTTATTGAAAATGGTAAAGTTTGCCGGTTCACAAACTGCAATATCACCAGTGCTTATTAATGGAATTGGTAATGGTAGTAATGTAATAGTTGAAGATAAGACTAGTGGAGTAGACTCACAACCATCTGAAACGGTAATCGTATAGGTGGTAGTTGAAGTTGGTGATAAGGTCTGAATTGAAGTTAAACCTGAATTAGTTTGTCCAGTTGACCAAATGAAATTATAAGGTCCGTTATTTCCGCCTGAGGCAGATGCAGTGATAATTGAAGCAAAACCAGGACAAACTGATGAATTGGGTGAAATCAACCCACTTATGCCAGGCAATACAGAAATACTTATTGTATCTGGCAATGATAAACATCCAAATTCATTTTCTGCATATACGATGTATTGATAATTCGTTGTCGGACTTACAGTTTGGCTATTTGCTTCATTCGAAGTAAAATCCCAGTGGTATAAAAATGTATTCCCACCAATTGCTGTGGCTAATAAATTTGCGCTTCCATTTTCACAGATTGTTGTATCATTTGAAACACTCAGTTGAAGTGGAAATGGATTTACAATGTTAACTAAAGAACAAACAGAACACCCAAGGTAATCTCTTGAACAAACAGTGTAATTTCCAGATACTAAACCAGTAAGGGTAGCATTTGATCCCCATGTAATTCCATTATCAAAACTATATTGTGTTGCTGTAGGATTGACAATCGTAATTTGACCATCGGCAAGACCAAAACACGATGGTGAAGTTGTATTAACGGTTTGTTGTTGCTGAACAACGAGTACTTTTACAGTGTCTCGATTTATTCCACAAACAGAATTCGTTTCGCGCAAAACAAATTGATACAATCCAGGTTGGTTGACTGTAACAGTTGGATTAAGGTTACTGAAATTAGGCGAAAAACCAACGACTGGTGTGGGCACAATACCACTAGTTATTGTTTGCCAAGACATTGTGTTAGCCACACTCGTTTGTGTTCCTGCCAAGTAAATTGGATTCCCTAAACATACTGTATCATCAATTCCTGCATTAGGTGTTGGCGGGGAAAACGCATTAATTGTAATATTTGAAACCGATGTAGACGGACAAAAAGGGTTACTAGAATTAGTAGTCATCGTATAAATATGTGCTCCTTGTGTTGTTGGATTAGCAATTACAACAGACCCAGAGGTTCCACTTAAATCTGGATTCGGAGTCCAAGTATAGATACCATTTCCACCACTTGCAATCAGTGTCACAGGATTACCTAAACAAACATTTGTTGCTGACGTCGTAATTTGACCAGAAACTTGAATTCCAGAATTTACTCCAATGACATAATTACACACATCACCCGCATAGCCATCAATCATCATATAATAAGTATTCCCAGGAATTAAACCTGTTGCAGTTACACCTTGAGCAGCAGCAGAAGGAGCCAATGGAGACACACATGTATAGGATGTTACCGCTCCACCACAACTAGGTGTTGAAAAAATCATTACTTGAATACCAAGATTTGAAGCAGAACTAGTAACCCATACATTTAAGGATACAGTAGAAGAATTCGCAACAAATTGAATATAGGAATCATTTTCAATAGAACCACAAAACGCAGTGTTTAATGAAGGCCACCCATCTGGTGTATATGCAGCGGAAGTACTTCCACAATAACCATTTACATCGCAAATTAATACAGCTTCAGCACACGTATTTCCAGCTGGTGTGGATGCTGAACAATTAGGCATTACGGCTTGTGGGGATATGCAAATTGCAAAAGTTGGGGTTGTTGGAACAGTTGCTGCAAAATGATACACACGAATCCAATAAGTTACACCTACTAGTAATGTGTTTAAAGTTGCTGTTTCTGTACCGCCATTTCCCGTATTGTTTGTGCAAATTAATGAGGATGAAGAAGAACACCCACCAGAAAACACTTCAATAACCGCATTAAACCCTGCCGTGCCGCTAACTTGTACGCCAAGGCTAGTTTGGGTGGCAACAAAAGAATACCATACATCATCATCTGCAGTACCTGTGCATCCTGGCAAAGATTGTGTGGCATTTGCAACAGTACCTGTTACTGGAACACAACTTAGACCTGGTACCAATGGTATTGCACCGAAACAATTATCATTTGCTGGTTGTGCAAACACAAAATCAGCAGTAAAAAAGGTAAACAGAGTAACTACAAAAGTAGTTGCTAAAAATCTAAAATTTTGAAACATTTTTAAGAATTAAATTAATCATTTCCAGTGAATAGCGGTAATGATTATCTTAATACATTCACATGTCCGTTGTATACATATTTTGCATCATTAACAAGATCTTTCGTTCTTATAATCCATGTATATGTTCCATTTTCCACGTACTTTCCGCTATAAGTTCCATCCCATTTTGCTGTTGGATCATGAGATTCCCAAATTATTTGTCCCCATCGATTGTATAGCAACAACTCAAAATCATAAATATCAATTCCTTCAATATATATGCCCCATGATTGATTGAATTCATCATTATCCGGAGTAAAAGTATTAGGAATATAAATTATTATTTCTGGCAGAACTATAACAATTTGCTCAGTTGTGTCAATGCAACCAAATTCTGAAGTTGCAATTAACATAACCTTATATTGACCTTCAACTCCATCTGGAAACAAAGTCCTAACATGCGTTAATTCTGAATAAGATGGGTTTCCTGATTCGATAAACCAATTATAAGTCACAGCATTTGAAGAATAATTTGTCAATTGCACCTCTGGATTAAACATAAACACAGGGTTCGGACTATGATTGAAATTTGCAATTGGTTTAGGATAAACTGTCAAATAATTATAAAAAGTAGTTGAATCAACGCATCCTTGAGGAGATGTAATTACCAATTGTACATCATACAAATCAGACATCATATCTTCAGGTCGAATTGTATCTACATTTTGAAATATTTGGCCGTCTGATATCTGCCAATAAACTAAGTCCACCACTGTTGGATCAGTTTCATTAATGATTACAAAATTCGCAGGTTCACATTCCTTGTCATTATCCACGGAGATTAATGGAACTGGTAAAGGCGCTAAAATCACATTTGTAGTTAAAACTAGTGGCGTGGATTCACATCCATCATTCACTGTAACAGTATAATGAGTTGTTATTGCCGGGTTTGCAGTAATCGAATGTGTTGACCCATTACCAATTTCACCTGAACTCCAAGTAAATGTGTAGGGTACTCCAATTCCTCCTATTGCCGTTGCCGTTAAAGTAGTTGGATAACCTGGACAAATTGTCACATCGGGTGTAATTGTACCAGTCAAAGCGCTTCTTATCGTAACATTAATTGTTTCTGTGGCCGAAATACAACCATTTTGATTTTCTGCAAAAACAGAATATGTTGTATTTACTGCAGGACTTTCAGGTTGTGAAGCAGCTGTATTTGTAGTTTGATCCCAATTAAATAAATAAGAAGTTCCTCCAGTAGCAGATGCCAGTAATGCAGCTGTTCCATTTTGACAAATCAATGTATCATTTGAAACAGAAATAGTTACCAAAGCGGGATTAGTCACTGTGACATTTGAACATGTCTGACAACCCATTACATTCCTTGAACAAACTGAAAACGTTCCAGCATTAAAAACAACTGCAAATGAATCAATCTGCCACGTAACTCCATTGTCAAAACTATATTCGTCTGCAAATGGACTTGAAATATGTATTTCACCATCAGCGAAACCGAAACAACTTGGGCTAACAGAACTTGTTGTCTGGGATATTTGTGAAACAAGAACACGAACAGTATCTCTTCCGTACCCGCAAGTAACATTATTTTCACGCAAAATAAACTGATATAACCCAACTTGATTTACGGTTACTGTTGGTGTCAATGAGCTAAAATTGGGTGAAAAAGAAACTGTTGGAGTTGGCACAATCCCTGATGTTAATGTTTGCCATGAAGGTGAATTTGTTGCCGAACTTATTGTCCCATTCAAATAAATAGGTTGTCCTAAACAAACGGTATCATCTATTCCAGCATTTGGTAATGGAGGAGGAACAACTGTAATTGTAAAAACAGCTGTATCAATAAATTGAGAAGAAGTTGAACTAGCAGGCTGAAAAACTTGAACCTGATAAGTAGTTGTAACGGCAGGAGTAACAATAACATTTGATCCACTCGATGTATTTGAAACACCATTCGTAACTAACCATGTAAATTGTGGCGATGCCAAACCTGGTGTTGCAATATTTACTGTTGCAGATGCACCTTGACATATTGATTGATCTGGCGCTGAGACACTGCATGAAACACCTGCTGTTCCGAAGAAATTCAAATTAACATTTTGACTTGTTCCGCTGTAATTTGAAAGACATAATAAATACTGTTGACCAGCAATAACGTTTAATGGAGCTTCATAACTTGAAGGTGAACCTAAAGGAGGCAATTGTCCAGCAGGAGCCATACCTGTATTTCCATTACACGATCCATTCCAATTACACGCCACCGGGGGCAATGTGTTTCCCGTTATTCCAGCGCACGTAACACCTGAATTAACATATGGCCACATTATCCAATCAAAACATCCTCCATTTGGACCAATTATCGACCATGCCAATGTTCCAGTTGTAGTAACAGAAATTGTAATAAAGGTTGAACTTGTTTCTCCACTCAAAAGACATCCTGAATTACCAGAAGAACCAGGATTGGTAGAAGGATTTGAAATACTACCAGATGTGAAATCTACAATGTTAGTAGCCGGATTATTAGGTGCAATACCAAAAGATGGAGTTGTGCAACCAGGTACAGCATCAACACAATCGTTGGGTTGAGCTAAGCTATAAAAACTAGCAATTACAAAGAAAAAACTTAAGATTTTCATTTTTTTATTTTTCACACCCTTCAAAAGGGAAAGGTTTAACGACATCAATACCTTGACGGCCGATTTGGATACATCTTACTTTATCAGAATATTGATTGAACCAAGAGATAAAATTTTCTTCAGATAATTCATCTAAATTTTGGGTCAAAATAAAAGATCTTTGTGTGTTGTAATCTAAACGAATGACTTTAATATAAGGATTAGAACGCATTTCGGTCTCTAGAGCACGCATTTCTTCAGGACTATCAACTTCAATCATCGATTGAGCAAATAATACAATTTCAGTATTGGATGTTTGAGAAAATGTATTTGTCGTGATAAACAGCAAAAAAATTCCAACTAATAAATTTTTCATAAATATAGATTTATTTGAAGACGTAAATAACGAGCGAAAAGTTGCCCTATTATTTCGACAAAGTTAATTTTATAAAAACAAAAAACACAGAATAGTGAAAACAACAACCTAAATGTTAAGTATTTAACCGATTAAGTAAAATGTTATAAAAACTTGAAATTTTTACCTAAGTATACTGCAGCGTCA
>JBILYS010000368.1:0-2677 GCA_044377625.1 Crocinitomicaceae bacterium | reverse complement strand
ATATTCATTTACATTAATTATGTTTATGCCCTTATTTGTACCAATGATTAAATTCCCAAATTGGTCAGAATTGATTGTGTAAAATAAAGTAGAAGCAAAAATTTCCTTTTTGTTAAGCACAACGTGTTCACCACTTTTCAAAAATCCAATTAACCCTTTTTCTCCTGTGAACCAAATGTTTCCATATACATCTTTGACAGAGTTGCCTATATAAAAACCAATTGATTTTGGAGTTTTTATATGGTCGAATTTATTTTTTTGTAAATTATGAACTACTAATCCATTGTTCGTTCCGAAATAAATGTATTTGCCATTTTCAGTTACTTGGGCTGAGTAGACATGCGAATAAATGATTGAATTAAAGTCTATTTTTTGATTTTTGAAATTTTGGCTCAAATTGAATTTCATCAATCCTTCTCCAGCAACACCAACCCATAGAGTTGAGTTTTGAATAAATAGTAGGGTTATTTTTTTGTTTTTTAATTCAGGAAAATAATTGCCTTTAAGTTCTTTCGTTTGTGTGTCATATATTTTTATACCGTTGGTTGTCCCAAGAAATAATTGCTGTCCATATTGAACTACACAATTGGTTCTGAACTTATATTCCTTGAATTCAGAATCTGAGGAATATATATTAGCAATATTCGTTTTTTCCTCCATTGTACTAATCAAGATTTCTCCTCCTTGAGATTTGAAAATACAATTGATGTAGGATGAATTATAAACCGGACTTAACACAACTTTAGTGAAAGGCTCTAACGATATTTTGTACAATCCTTTGTAAGAAGAACTAATCCAGAAATCACCATTTCTGTCAATTATGATGTCCTTACAAACTTCCAAAGGATACTCATAATTATGCGCTATTTGGCTATAAGATTTTTTTGTTGAATAAAAGATTTCATTTGTCGAAGTTATAAATGCACTCTTTTTATTTAGCCGATTCCCATAAAAAGCAATTATTTCTTGTCCGAATGAAAGCGGCGATAATGGTACGTTTAATTCTAATTTAAAGAGTTCATCTTGATCAGTTAAAATGACTTTCAACTCTTTTGACATCGTTCCATCGTAAAACAATATTTCATTGCCTTGAACGAAACCAAATTTAATAAAATCTGTTTTAGATAAAGGCAACTTTAGCCAAGTTGACAACGGAATTAGTTTAGAATTTTTGTGTGAATAATGAAAATTTCCTAAAGAACTTAAAATGACACAACCGTTTTTTAAAGAAATTATATTCGTTATAATTAACTGTTTTCCACTGTTTTTAAACGAATGTATTTGAATGAGTTTTGACTCTTGCACACGGAATATTCCTTTTGATGCAATAATTAATAAAGTGGTGTCGGTTTTAATGATTTTTAGAAATTCCCCTGTTTTAGCAGTTGACGCAAGAATTTGTTTGAATGAATTATTCGAGAACTTGTAAAGTCCTTTATATTGAGACGTGAAAAATAAATCATTTTTATCCGCTATGATTGATGATATGTGATGGTTGTTTTCGACTTGATTTGAATGATGTTCTTGAAAATTGTATCCATTATATGACATCAAGCCTGCGCCATCTGTCCCAAGCCAAATAGTGCCATCTTGAGATTGTGCAAGGCTTAAAATACTAGAGATTGGTAATCCATCCTTGTGACTGAAATTTTTGAATGTATAAAGTTGGGCAATTGAAAAATTGCTGAGGAACAGTATTACAAATAAATAAAATAGATGTTTCAATTTTTATTTTAGTTTGACCATTGCCAAAATAATTAAAATAATTGATTTCCTATTAGCGAAAGCGACATTATTAGCGTGTGATGACTTTGATCCCTGATTTTACATTGTGCGCCAAATGCTTTACTTCATCTAATGATTTCCCTGCAATTGTAACATGTCCCATTTTTCGATAAGGTTTGGTAGTTGCTTTCCCATAAATATGAGGATGAACTCCAGGAACGGCCATGAATTCCTCTAAACCATCATAGTAAACTGGCCCTTCGAATCCCTTTTCTCCTAACAAATTAATCATAGCACCTGCTTGAATAATTTCAGTCGAACCTAATGGTAAATTTAAAACAGCTCGCAAATGTTGCTCAAATTGAGAGGTTACATTGCATTCTATTGTATGGTGACCACTGTTGTGTGGACGAGGAGCAATTTCATTAACTAATAATTCACCTTCAGCAGTTAAAAATAACTCAACTGCAAGAATTCCAACCATTCCCAATTTCTCTATTACTTCCTTAGCAAGTTCAGTTGCTTTTTGTTCAATTTCAAGTGAGATGTCCGCAGGAGCGAAAAGAAATTCAACCAAATTAGCTTCTTCACTAAATTCACACTCAACTGCTGGATAAGACACAATTTCTTCTCGCTCATTTCTTGCTACAATGATTGATAGTTCTTTTGTGAATGGAATCATTTTCTCCAAAATTGAAGGAGCTGAAAAGGCTTTTTCAAAATCAGTGACAGTCCGTAATGCTTGAACCCCTTTTCCATCATAACCACCTGTAGTTAATTTTTGCATACAAGGTAACATATCTATATGATCTGCTAGTTCTGCTAAAGATTCAAGAAAACAAAAATCTGCAGTCGGAATGTTATTATCTAAATAAAATTGTTTTTGAATCCCTTTGTCCTTTATTATTTTCAATACGTTTGGTTGTGGGAACACTTTTTTACCAAGTTTTTC
>JBILYS010000367.1:0-2682 GCA_044377625.1 Crocinitomicaceae bacterium | reverse complement strand
TTAAATTTTCAATTAGTCTCGCTAGCTGAGAAAATAAAAGAATTGAAAGAAATAAATGTTACGGCTAAAAAACAAGATCAAAATATTACTGATCCGTTAATGGGCGTTGAAAGATTGAACCCAGCAGCAATCGCTAAAATCCCTGTTCTTTTAGGTGAAAAAGATATCATTAAAACAATGCAATTATTGCCGGGTGTAAAAAGTGCAGGCGAAGGAAATGCAGGATTTTATGTTAGAGGTGGAGCAGCCGATCAAAATTTAATTTTATTGGATGAAGCTCCAGTTTACAATGCTTCTCATTTATTAGGTTTCTTTTCAACTTTTAATTCTGACGCAATTAAAGATGCCGTTTTATATAAAGGGAATCAACCAGCGAATTTTGGTGGTCGACTTTCATCCGTTTTAGATATTAAAATGAATGAAGGTAATAACAAACGGTACAATGTGAGTGGAGGAATTGGCGTTATTGCATCTAGATTGAATGTAGAAGGGCCAATTATTAAAGATAAAGCATCGTTTTTAATTTCTGGAAGAAGAACTTATGTTGATGTGTTTCTAAAAGCATCTGATAAATTTAAAGGCAATACACTTTATTTTTATGATTTAAATGCAAAAGTAAATTACAGAATCAACGATAAAAATCGTGTATTTCTATCTGGATATTTCGGTAGAGATAAACTTGGATTAGGTGACCAATTTGGAATTGATTGGGGGAATGCTACAGGAACGATGAGGTGGAATCATATTTTAACAGATAAACTCTTTTCTAATACCTCTTTAATTTTTAGTTCTTACGATTATAAAATCGCTATTAAGAATGACAATGTTGATTTTGATATAAAATCTTCCATCAAAGACATTAACCTAAAGCAAGAGTTTCAATATTTTATAAATACTAGAAATAAATTGAAATTTGGGATTAATGCAATTAACCATGGAATAATTCCTGGTCAAATTGATGCAAGTATTGGATCTGGGATTAATTCCTTGAAACTTACAACAAATAAATCGATTGAAGCAGCTATTTTTATAACAAATGATTGGACAATAACAGAGAAATTTACAATGAGTTATGGCTTGAGATTGAGTAGTTTCACAATGTTGGGGAATAATCAAAATGTCTATTCATTTGATTCGAATGGTGACGTGAGCGATACGAATGTTTATAAGAACAATTCTTTTGTAACGACATATCCAATTCTTGAACCTCGAGTTTCAATGAGTTATGTATATTCGAAAACAGCATCTTTCAAAGCTGCTTATGCTCGGAATGCTCAATATATTCATTTGGTATCAAATACGACGACAAGTTCTCCTACCGATTTATGGATACCTTCAAGTATAAACACTAAACCAGAAATTGCGGATCAAGTTTCTGTTGGTTGGTTCAAAAACATGAAAGAGAATTCCTACGAAATGAGTGTAGAAACATACTACAAAACAATGCAAAATCAAATTGATTATAGAAATGGAGCAAATCTTCAAGCCAACGAATTAATCGAAGGTGAATTGCTTTATGGAATAGGCAGAGCATATGGCTTAGAGTTTATTATAAAAAAGAAAACTGGAAAATTAACAGGTTGGATTGGATATACTTTATCACGAACTGAGAGAAAAATAGACGGAATTAATGATAGCGACTGGTATGTAGCAAAACAAGATCGGACACATGATGTTTCTGTTGTTGGAATTTATGACATCACTCCAAAACTATCTGTTTCAGCGCTATTTGTTTATTACACCGGTAATGCTGTCACTTTTCCTTCAGGTAAATACGTTATTAACGGAGAAACACAATTCTTATATACTGAAAGAAACGGTTATAGAATGCCGGCATACCACAGAATGGATATTGGAGTAACGTGGTTGAGAAAAAACACTGTGAAATATGAAAGTAGTTGGAATTTTTCCGTGTATAATGTTTATGGTCGAATGAATGCGTATTCAATTACTTTCAGACAAAATGCAGATAACCCTAACGTGACTGAAGCAGTTCAAACATCACTTTTCCGATGGGTTCCTTCTATTACATACAATTTTAAATTCAAGTAAAAATGAAGAAATATTTTATTTTAAAAGTTAGTCTTTTTGTCCTTTTTTTAAGTGCTTTTATAAGTTCATGTACGAAAGTAATCCAAGTAGATTTGAATTCGAAGGATCCACAATATGTAATTGAAGCATTTGTAACGTTAGGACAAACAACTCATCAGGTTAGTATTACAAAAACATTGAATATATACGATTCAAGTGCTTTTCCGACAGTAGATAATGCTGTTGTTACTTTGTCCGATGACCAAGGAAATTCGCAAAATATGGTTTTAATTTCTCCAGGTAATTATCAGGCAACTGCATTTCCAGTTGTTGCAGGAAGAATGTATACTCTATCTGTGTCCGTTGATTCAAAAGTTTTTGTTGCAAGTGTATCAATGCCACAAGATGTTCAATTAGATGTTATTGAAACATTGCCTTTTGCGTTTGGACCTCAAGTGTTTAATGCAATTGTACCAGTTAGATTAGACCCCGCGGGGATTGAAAATTACTACCAATTCCAATTGTTGAATCAGGGTAAATATATTCCAGGAATTTATATTCAATCTGATCAATTTAATGATGGAAATATCATGAAGGAACCTATTTTTGCAGATGGGATTAATTCTGGAGATACTGTACTTATTGAAATGT
>JBILYS010000059.1:0-7828 GCA_044377625.1 Crocinitomicaceae bacterium | reverse complement strand
GTCCTTTAAAGAGACCTTGCTTTTCGCTAATAATCCATCAAAAGTTACACTATCAACAAACGTTTGAATGTCAGCGTAATCATTCATCAATAAATGAAGTTTAGGCAAGTATATTTTTGATAAAGGAGTTGTAATCGTTGCATTTTGAACTTTAATTCCCTTTGAGGAAACAGCTGCATCAGCAGAGAATTTTGTTAAAATAAACCCACTTTTTTCTTTTGCTTTCAGTTCTTTAATTTTAGCAGTGATAACTCCTTTATTAGATGTGAAATCGGTAGCATTTAAAAAAACATTATGCAAATTGATATGGTCAAAATCCATTCCATAGGTTGAATAATCTTTTCTATAGTCGTCGTATTTAAAGTTGATGTCGCTCAATTGCAGTTGACTAAGGCTTATTTTCATCGGTTTTTTGCCTGATTTGCTTTTTCCAGATGAAAAATAATCGGAAAGGAACCAATAGTTGTAATCACCAGTTATCTTATCTCTATTAATGTGAATACGCCCTTTTTCTAATTCTGCTTTCCCGAGTTTAACATAGTTTTTATTTAAATTAAGTTCGTCTAATGTGACATAAATAGTTTCTATTGAAGCTAATGTATCTTTTTGCTGATCTAAGATAAAAACGCCATCTAATGCAACTCTATCGATAAAAACAATCGAAACTTTGTCGATTCGTATGGTCGTATTCAGTTCTTTTGAAAGGAATTCAGTAGCTTTTTGAGCTAAATATGTTTGAACGGGACTTGTCCGAATTGCAAAAGCAAACACTATAATTGTGATTAGAATCCATTCCAAGGAAATTCCAAGGAATCGTCCAATTATTTTGAATACTTTTGTCATTTAGAATACAAATTTAACAATCTTGCGGCAAAAAGAAATAATCATTTTAGGTATTGAATCATCGTGTGATGATACATCCGCCGCTATACTCAAAAACAACACCATTCTTTCAAATTTGATTGCCCGGCAAGATATTCATGAAAGTTATGGTGGGGTAGTACCTGAATTAGCAAGTCGAGCACACCAACAAAATATTATTCCAGTTGTAGATGCAGCAATAAAAAAAGCCGGGATTTCAAAAAATGACATTGATGCAATTGCTTTTACAAGAGGACCTGGACTGATGGGTTCATTGGTTGTTGGAACGTCTTTTTCTAAAGCTTTTGCGATGGCAATGAATATTCCAATGATTGATGTTAATCATATGATTGGACATGTTTTAGCACATTTTATCGATGAAGAAGGTAAAGAAAAACCCAAATTTCCTTTTTTATGTTTGACTGTTTCTGGTGGACATACCCAAATCGTTTTAGTGGAGGATCATCTAAAAATGAAAGTTATAGGAACGACTATTGACGATGCTGCAGGTGAAGCATTTGATAAAGCGGCAAAAATGCTTGGATTTCCATATCCTGGTGGACCAATGATTGACAAACATGCACAAGCAGGAAATCCGAATAAATTTGAGTTTTCAAAAGCTTCAATATCAAATTATGATTATAGTTTTAGTGGATTGAAGACATCAATTCTATATTTTTTACAAAAGCAGGTGAAGATCAATGAAAATTTCATTTCAGAAAACTTGGATGATTTGTGTGCTTCTATTCAAAATGCAATTATTGATTCATTGCTAAAAAAACTTCAAAAGGCAGCCAAAGAATTGAATATAACTGAAATTGCTATTGCTGGAGGTGTTTCTGCAAATAGTGGATTGAGAAATGCGCTTACAAGATTAAGTGTTGAGAAAAAATGGAACGTTTACTTCCCAAAATTTGAATATTGTACTGATAATGCTGCAATGATAGCCATTACAGGGAAATATATGTTTGAAAAAGGAATGTTTGCTGACCAATCAATTGCAGCAACAGCCAGATATTCTATGGCTGAATTTAATCTTTAATCGATTTAATTGCCTTTTTATTCATTCATAAGCGCTAAATATTCATTTTGAAGAAATAAATGAAAATGAATTAGTACCTTATTGATTCAAATATCATACTATGCAAGCAGTTATGAAACCAGAATTAATCGAAAAAGAGTTAATTAGTGCATTGTCCTTTGCGGAGAAGCAAACAGTTAAACAACATCCAGAATTGTTGACACAAATTGAACGTGCAACTATCCTAGGAAATTCCCATCGGAGTAAAGTTTCAATCATTTTTCAAGATGATACTGGGCTCAAAAGGGTCGACACAACTATTTGGGCTGCTGGAACAAAATTTATTTGTTTAAAGGGAGGGGTGTGGATTCCTATAGATAAGATTCTAGAAATCAAATTATAATCTCTGTAAAACTTCATTATTGGTTATGAAAAAGTCGCTTTGAAATCAAAATAGGATTTCAAGGATTATTTGATTTCAGAACCTTTTATCTTGTTTGAATTATGTAGATTTGAACAAGATTATAAACAGATGAACAGTAAACTATTAATTATTTTTTTTATTTTCTTCATATCTATTGGTTTTGGTCAATCTAAAATTCAATGGAGTTATTCATTTAATCAAGAGCAGAAGGCAGTTGAGATCCAAGCGACGATTGCTGATGGTTGGCATTTATATAGTCAACACATTAATAATGAAATTGGTCCAGTACCGACGAGTTTTCTATTCACTGAAAATTCTCAAATCAAATTAATTGGCCAAGTTACCGAGCCTCTTCCTATTCAAAAATACGATGAGAATTTTGAAGCTATGCTCGACTTTTTTGAAGGAAAAGTTATCTTTAGTCAGCGTGTTTCAACCAAAGGTTATTCAACAATAAAAGGGAGTGTGACCTATATGATTTGTAATGAAACCATGTGTCTTCCTCCAACAGAAGAGTTTTTCTCAATAGAAATCAAAAATTAAATTAAAATTATGCAAAAACTAATAACATCTTCTATTTTAATTCTTACTTTTTTAGGTGCTTTTTTTCAAACAAATGCGCAGGATGGCTGGACAGATAAAATTTCTTGGTCCTTCAAATTAGAGAAAGTAGATGAAAGTCATGCTAATATTATAGCGACGGCTAAGTTAGCAGATGGTTGGCACGTTTTTTCAGTAAATCACGACCCCAACAAAGCTGATTTAACTGGATACCCAACAAAATTTGAGTTTCCCAAATCTAAAGATTATAAATTAATCGGTAAATTAATCGATGGAATAAAAGCTCATACTGTGGTTGATGAGTTAGGTACTTCTCTTTATTTTGAAAAGACGGCTATTTTCAAACAAAAAATCGAGATACTTAATCCGAAATCTTTTGAACTCGTATTTGATTATTCGTTTCAAATTTGTGATGAGTTTGGTTGTAAATTTCCACCAGACCAAACTGCGAAATTAAAAGTTAGTGGTTATAGCCCATCTGCGGAAGCGATTGCAGAAGCTGCAACTATTGATACCACAGTTGTATCAGCTACTAATGAGGTAAAACCAGGAGAAACTAAAATTCAAGAAAAACAAGCCGAAATTTTTCCAGCAGATTCGAAAAAGGACAAAACAGAAATTAATTTGTGGATTATTTTCTTTACTGGCTTCGCTTTTGGTTTTGCAGCTTTGTTTACGCCTTGTGTATTCCCAATGATTCCGATGACTGTTACTTTCTTTACGAAACAATCAGGGAGCAGAAGAAAAGGAATTTTAAACGCACTTTTTTATGGTTTTTCTATTATTGTTATTTATGTGACAGTAGGTATTTTGGTTACAGTTCTTACTGGCAGTTCAGCAACCGTTTATGAATTCTCAACTAGTGCATTCTTGAATTTAATCTTCTTTGCCATTTTCATTCTGTTTGCATTCTCTTTCTTAGGAGCTTTCGAAATTAAAATGCCTTCATCATGGGTAAATAAAGCAGATGCAAAAGCGGATAAAGGTGGTCTTGTAGGAATTTTCTTCATGGCATTTACATTAGTTCTTGTTTCGTTTTCATGCACAGGACCTATCGTTGGGACAGCTTTGGTTCAAGCGATTTCATCAGGATCAATATTAGCCCCTGCATTTGTTATGGGAGGAGTTGCAACAGGTTTAGCTTTACCGTTTACCTTATTTGCAGTCTTTCCTAGTGCAATGAATTCATTACCTCAATCTGGTGGATGGTTAAACAGCGTCAAAGTTGTTTTTGGATTATTAGAAATCGCAATGTCACTAAAATTCTTGAGTATGGTAGATTTGGCTTACCACTGGGATTTCTTAACAAGAGAAATTTTTGTTGCTGTTTGGATAGCTGTATTTGCAATTATGGGACTTTATTTACTAGGGAAATTAAGATTTTCACACGATACACCTCTTGCTCATTTAAGTGTTACACGTTTCATGTTTGCTCTTTCATCAATCGTATTTGCAATTTACTTGTTACCAGGGATGTGGGGAGCTCCTTTGTATATGATAGATGGAATTGCTCCACCTCGAACACATTCAGAAGATAATTTTCGCTTTGTAAAAGGAAATCCAGAAGTAGTAAGCGATACATTGTATACTCGTTTTAAAAATGAAATGCACGAGGTTGGAGATGGTTCTATTATGGTGTTCCACGATTTAGAAAAAGGCAGAGAATATGCTCGTTTGGCAAATAAAGCCGTTCTTATCGATTTTACTGGCTTTTCATGTGCAAACTGTCGTAAGACTGAAAATATGGTGTGGACAAATGATAAAATACGCTCCATATTGCAAGAACAAATGGTTATTATATCCTTGTACTGTGATGACAAAGAATTGCTACCAGAATCTGAGCAAGTGTTCTCAAAGGAATTGAATGGTAAAATGAAAAACATCGGGAATAAATGGTCTGAATATCAAATTAAGAAATATGGACAGTTATCTCAACCTTTATATATAATTCAAGATGTAAATGGAAACGACCTTTCAGAACCAAGAGGATACGATCCAAGCGTAGATAGTTATCAAAAATTCCTGACTACGGGAATAGCGAAGTTCAAAAAGATAAAATAAAGTCAACAGTATTGATATAAAATCCTCCGAGTTTTCGGGGGATTTTTGCTTTTATCACATCCCTTCTAAGTATAAACACTTAGTGATACATAGTAGTGAATGTGTAAAATGTTTTGTGGGAATCAAAAATCATTGTTGGTCTTGTTTAATTGGAGTTTGTTTGTAATGTGATAAACGCAAAAACTTATTATTATGAAATTACTTACACAACTTTCGATCATCACATTCACTTTAGTTGGATGTTTGACAAATACTGCATTTTCAAATTCGAATTTTAAAAAAGCAGCTTTAACAGTAAATTATACTAAAACAGACGTTTCTTGTTTTGGTCAATCTAATGGTTCTATCGAATTATCAATTTCTGGAGGAAAGGCACCATATATCGTAGTATGGAATAACGGAGTTGAAAGTGTTTTCTTGGATAATTTAAGCAAAGGAGTTTATAGTGTGAATGTTACAGATGCAAACGGGATGAGTATAAATGAGAACATTGAAATCAACATGCCATCTCCTTTGATGTTAAAATATGGAAATAAAGATGAGGTGTTTTTGAACGCTTTAAATGGTAATATTGATGTTGCTTTTGGAGGAGGAACACCGTGGGACATGAATGATGGTTCAAATTATAATATCCGTTTAAATGATAATGCAAACATCGAACATCCAGAATCTTTAGAAGATGGTATTTATAAATTGAGCATAGAAGATGCTAATGGATGCATGTTGAGTGTAAAAGTGAATATTGATTTTGAAATTCAAGCTGATTGTTACAGTAAAGATAAAGATCAAATGCCTGCTTATAATGGTTTAGGAAATGTTAAAGTTTCAATCGCAAAACCTTCAATTCAAAACATGGCAATCGTTAATGCGTCAATGATGAATAATTAGAAAAGTGATGAAATCTAAACAGCTTTTTTGAAAGCAACACAATTATTTGTGTAACGCACAAATTAGTATGTTTTATTTTTTGGAAGTGAATTGCGATGGATGTATATCTATCGCAATTCTTTTTTTATTTTTACCGTGTGAACGAATTCCTTCAAACCCCCATAGAATTTTTAAAAGGTGTTGGTCCTCAGCGGGCAGAATTGTTGCGACAAGAAATCGGTGTGCATACCTTCAACGATTTACTGAATTATTTTCCTTTTCGATACATTGACCGTTCAAAATACCATAAGGTATCTGATTTACCTTTTCTCGATTCGTATGCGCAATTAAAAGGTAAAATAATTCATGTCGCAGAAGCTACTTTGGGCCGACAAAAAAAGTTAACAGCAAAATTTCAAGATGAATCTGGAGTAATAGATTTAGTTTGGTTTCAAGGAGCAAAATGGATTAAACCCCTTTTAAAAGTTGGCGTAGAATTTCAGATTTTTGGAAAAGCAAAGGTGTATGGAAATCATTGGAATATGCCTCATCCAGAAATGACTGAATGGAAAGATGTGTTACTAAAAACGGGCTTACAACCAGTTTATTCGACAACAGAAAAGTTAAGTGCAAAAGGATTGCATTCTAAAGGAATAGAAAAGCTTACAGCAAATTTAGTAGCGCAAATTAAAGGTCGTATAAGTGAAACTTTACCAATCTATTTACTTAACGAACATCGATTAATTGGAAAAGAACAGGCATTGTTTCAAGTTCATTTACCAAACGTAGATAACGACTTTATTCAAGCTCGATTGCGCTTGAAATTTGAAGAATTGTTCTTTTTGCAAATGGAATTACTGCTGAGAAAGCACATTACAATGAAAAAATCGAAAGGATTCATTTTCGCTGAAGTTGGAGATGTTTTTACCGATTTTTACGCTAATAATTTACCCTTCGAATTGACAGGTGCTCAAAAAAGAGTTTTAAAAGAAATAAGAAAAGACTTTTTAACGGGACACCACATGAATCGCTTGTTGCAAGGTGATGTGGGAAGTGGAAAAACTTTAGTAGCGCTATTAACCATGTTGATTGGCATTGGAAATGGATTTCAAACTGCTTTGATGGCACCAACAGAAATACTTGCAACGCAACATTTTGAAACGTTAAGTGAAATGTTGAAGGAGTTACCAATTCGCATTGAACTGCTTACAGGCTCGGTCAAAAAGAAAAATCGTATCGGAATTCATGAAGGACTAGAAGATGGATCAGTTCATATTCTTGTCGGAACACATGCTTTATTAGAAGATGTAGTGAAATTCCAGAATCTTGGAATTGTTGTAATCGACGAACAACATCGTTTTGGAGTGGCACAAAGAGCAAGAATGTGGAAGAAAAATACAACACCACCCCATGTTTTAATCATGACTGCAACACCAATCCCAAGAACCTTAGCAATGACATTTTATGGTGATTTAGATGTTTCAGTAATAGATGAGCTTCCTCCAGGAAGAAAAGCTATTTCGACTATGCACCGATATGAAGCAAATCGATTAAGGGTTTTTGGATTTATTAAGGAAGAAATAGCTAAAGGGAGACAGATTTACATTGTTTATCCCTTAATCAATGAATCTAAAACGTTAGATTTTAATAATTTGATCAGTGGTTACGAAGCAATTTCGAGGTATTTTCCTTTGCCTGATTATCGGGTAAGTATTCTTCACGGACAAATGAAACCAGAGGATAAAAACTATGAAATGCAACGTTTTGTAAAGGGCGAAACCCAAATTATGGTTGCAACGACTGTAATTGAAGTGGGTGTGAATGTTCCAAATGCTTCAGTAATGATTATAGAAAGTTCCGAACGCTTTGGATTATCACAATTGCACCAATTGCGTGGCAGAGTAGGTAGAGGAGCTGAACAATCGTTTTGTATATTAATGACTGGCGATAAATTATCAAAAGACACATTGAAACGAATTGAAACAATGGTTAATTCGAGCGACGGGTTTGAAATAGCTGAGGTTGATTTACAG
>JBILYS010000058.1:0-7844 GCA_044377625.1 Crocinitomicaceae bacterium | reverse complement strand
AGATGAAAGGAAATAATAATACGAAAAAACCAATTTTCATGAAATTCTCACTTGTTTAATGTTAAGACAATATTAATCAAATATTAACGATACTATTAATGTATACTTGAATTAAATGTTGACTATTTTTAATAAAAATTCGTTTCACTTTAAATCCATTACCATGAAATCGATTATTATCACACTTGTTGTTTTTTCCTTTTTAGTATCCTGTGGCAAAGAAAAAAGAAGTATAAAAACTGGAATTAAAATGCAAGAATTCATCATTGAATTAAGCAACTATTCCAAGGGACTAAAAAGTGATTTCATATTAATTCCTCAAAATGGAGAAGAACTTTTATTTAAAAACATCGACGGTGAAGAATCCTTGGACGAAGATTTAATTAATGCAATTGATGGAATTGGTGTTGAAGAAATTTTCTATAACGGTGCATTTGCTCCAGATGATTATCGTTTGAATATGTTATTGAAAGCAAAAGCAAGAATTCCGGTTTTGGTTGCAGACTATTTAACCACTGATTCTGATTATTCACAGGCATTGCAATACAATACCGACGCTGGTTTTCTTGGATTCCCTAGATTATCAGCAAATTACGATTACAAACTTATTCCAACTGTTGCGCCATATGAAAATTCATTAGACATCACAACTTTAAGTCAAGCCAAAAATTATTTGTACCTCATCTCAGATTCTAATTTTCCAGATAAAAATTCATTTCTAACAGCCATTCAACAATCCAATTTTGATGTTGTGATAATTGATGCTTTTTATGGTGGTCAACTATTCACAGCAGCTGAAATTAATTCTCTTAAAACAAAATTAAATGGAGGGAAAAGATTGATTATTTCCTACATGAATATCGGTGCTGCAGAAAAATACAGGTATTACTGGAAAGAAGACTGGAAATTGCATCACCCTAGATGGCTAGCTAAACAATATGATGGTTACGCTGAAGAAATTTGGGTGAAATTCTGGAAAAAAGATTGGAAAAACATCATTTATGGCAACGACGATTCGTACACAAAGAAGATAATCGATGCTGGGTTTGACGGAACCTATTTAGACAATGTAGAAGTTTTTTATTTCTTATATTTTGATGAATAGTGCTACAACTCTAAATTCATTTCAATAAATAATCTCCAGCCCATGAACCACAAGAAGCGCCATTTGGATTGACAATGTTCTCTTCAGTAATAGTCATATTTTTGTTGCTCAATTTAAAAATAATGCGACCTGCACCAGATTTGAACTCAAAAAGTGTTTGATCTGAATTGGTTGGTGTTACAGTTCCGCTGATTTCATTTACAATACATTTGTCGGTTGTTTTTCCATAAATTGTGAATAAAAAACCAGCACCATCGTAATTATGTGAAACTAAAATTTCGGAACCATCCTTTCTAGCATATATTTTATCTGCAAAAGTTTCATCGCTTTCAATAATTTCAACTAATTCTGAATAAACACCAATTTTCCCATCGTTGTGATGAATCGTCAAGACTTTTGAACCTTTTGAATCGATAGTAAAATCTGCTTCCAATGGTATTGTTGAGTTCTCAAGTCTAATTTCAATATGTTCCGTTTCTGATTCACAATATCCAACACCTTTTGTTACGCTAATGTTTTTTCCATTAGCCATTTTTGTAAATGAAAGTAGAAAACAATCTTTAGCTTCAATACCTTCATCCGGGATAAAATTGATATTATAACTTTCTGTTTGTGCTTCATTGGTATATATTCCTAAATAAAAAGGATCTAGTTGTGCATATATACTGCTATTTATGATGAAAATTGAGATTACGAAAAGTTTGAATTTCATTTTAGTGGTTTTAGAATAACGTTCAAATGTATTAAAATTTTCATCCAATTTCACATCCTAAAAAGTTAATTAATTCACATTTTTAAATCGATATATTTTTATTTATTAAACTCAAAGAAGACAAAATCATTAACTTAGTCAACAAATGAATCTTTAAAAATGGAAGACTTAATTATTACAAAAGCTTCAGGAAAGGAAGTTGTTTTTTCATTTGAAAAATTGCGTCAATCATTGCGTAATTCAGGTGCAAACGAAATCCAAATCAACCAAGTCGTTGAAGATATTACACCGCGTTTGCAGCAAGGAATTTCAACAAAAAAAATATATAAATGGGCCTTTGCATTATTGAAGAAAACCTCAAAACATGTAGCCGCAAAATATCAATTAAAAACGGCAATAATGGAATTAGGACCTTCTGGTTTTCCTTTTGAAAAATACATTGCTGAATTATATAAAAGACAAGGATATGGTGTGAAGGTTGGAACAATTGTTCAAGGAAAGTGTGTAACGCACGAAATTGATGTGTTGGCAACAACAGAAAAAGAACACTTGTTAGTAGAGTGCAAATTTCACAGTTTACAAGGAAAACAAAGCGATGTAAAAGTTTCCCTATACTTCCACTCAAGGTTTCGAGATGTTCATTCCCAATGGATGCTGCGGCCAGAAATTTCTTCAAAAAAAATAGAAGGATGGGTTGTTACAAATACTCGTTTTTCACCAGATGCTCTTCAATATGCAAATTGTAGTGGAATAAAATTATTAAGTTGGGATTTCCCACAAGGAAATGGATTAAAAGATTTGGTGGAACGCTACTTTCTTTATCCAATTACATGTTTGACAAGTATTACTAAACTTGAAAAGGAAAAATTGTTACTAGAAAACATTGTTTTTTGCGAGGATATTCTTGTGAAACAAGATCGATTACGAAAAGTTGGTGTAATAGATCGTCGTATTAATTTGGTGCTTGATGAAGTTAGAAAGATGAAAGATTCTAGCAAATAATTATTCTTAGTTTAATGCCTCAGGTTTTACAACCCAATTTTCTTTTCTTTTTACTATTCGACTTTCATATTTGTAACGCAATTCTTTATTTACTGATTCAACCGTTGCCTTTGGATCAATAACAACCGTATAAACTGTATAAATGGATATTGAAAATCGTTCAATTATTGAATAATCCTTTTGTGTTGCTGCCACATTAATTGTTCTTTCAATTAATTGCTTTACCATTCTTTTAATTAGAACAGGTTCTTTAGAATAGTAGTAATTTATTTTGTCAAAAATTGAAATCAAAAATATATTATCACTTAAAAATTCTGCGTCACAAACCAATTGTAAATCTAGCTTGTTTTCAAGATTTACGCCGTACAAGTCTATAAATTCCCTCGTTATAGAAACTGCAGAACTATCATTTTCTTTTAAACTTTGAATGTACGACCTAAGAAAAGCATTCTCTCGTTTACCTTTATTATATTCTTGGTGCAATTTAAATAAGGGTGATTGCTCAGGAAAAACAACATTTTGAACAATTATTTTAAGCTCTTCTGCCTCTCTGGATCCTTCAATTTTACGAATAAGCTTACTGTTGGAATCAAAACAAAGAAGCGTTGGATAGCAAGAAATATTAAATTTTGATTTTATAAATCGATTTTCAGGAATACTTGGATTCAATTGTATAGAAATAAAATGTTCATTCATGTATTTACCTAATACAGCATCACTAAAAACTTGGTCATTTAAATATTTGCAAGGTGCACAGCCATCAATAAATACATCTACAAACAAACCCATTTTATTTTTTAATGCCACTGCTTTCGCTTCTTCAAATCCCATTTTTTGAAACACGATTCCTTCTGCTTGTGAAAGAAATGCGATAAAAGTGAATAAGGGAAATAGAATTGATTTCATAACCTTAATTTCAAAATAAAAGGCAACAAGCATACCAAAAAAAAATCCGATTCAACTTGAATCGGATTTTTAATCTAATTTAACTTTTCTCAATACGGATCTACGTATCCAATTGGATAACCATTTTTGTAAATCAATTGAGAATATTCATTTTTAGCAACAAATTTCTCCATCATTTTCGTTTCTTTTGAAGAAATATTACCAGAATCATTTAAATAAATCCCGCTTACCATTTTTCCATTTTCAAAAACACCTTCACTGATTCCATGCATTTTTTTAGTATTGTGTTTCATCATACCATATCCATTATTGCAATCACCACCAATTGTTCCTGTCGATGCATCAAATGTTTTCATTTCTGATTCCAAAGCGAAAGTATACCAAACATATTTGTAAAAATCCTTATACGTTACATAAAGAAAACCACCGTCTCCCCATCCTGGACCCCAAGAATTTACGATTGTAAAACAACCTCCATATTTATTATCATCGTAACCAACAACACACATTGCGTGACCACCAAGACTTTCTTCATCTCCATTAGAAGTAAATTTTCCATCTGAACCAATATTTCTAAACGCTTCTGGCAAATCCATTCCAATAATTACGGGATGCTTATTCACTAATGTTTGACAAACAGCTGTAATCATCACATCAAATTCATCTTCTTGTTCGCCATCCCAATTTTGAGTAGATAATCTAACATAATTTGTGTAATCGATACGACACACTTCTTCTTTGTTTGATTTAGCATATTCAGCTGAACTACAATCAAATTTATCGAACGCAATTCTTTTCGCACCACTTGAATATAAAAGGGCACATGCATCTCCAGGGTATGTGCCATCAGCACACGCTTTTGTAGCTTCTTCTTCTTCTGAAATTATATTCAAATATGTATAATAAGGGTCAAATGCAATTTTTGCAATTTCCGAAGGATCTGTAAGGTTGTTTTGAATGGCATACTCCATTGTCGCAGCATAATAAGTAGATGCCCATGCTGTACAAGTTCCCGTTTGACCCTGATCTCCAATACTTGGGCAATATTGTTTTAATGACATTGATTTAGGAAGATTTGCTCCAAAGCCAAGTGGTTTTGCAATCAACGCGGTTTTTGCATAACCTGCATTATCACGCTTCAACCCCATCCCTTTTATCTGCGCATTTACAGAAAAAGAGCTTCCTAATGCAAGGACTACTAAATAAATAATTTGCTTTTTCATACTAAATTGAATTAAGTGGTTTTTAAAAATATAAAAATTAAAACATTCTGATTAATGTCCAGTTGGAAATACAGTCATTTTCATCTGTAACAAAAATCATTTTGTGCTTAGGATATAACATGACAGTTCCCTGTCGGGCATTCATTACGACACTTGGTAATCCATAAGCATCAATTAGTTGAGTTTTTGTTGAACCAATTTTCAAACCTTTAGTCGTTTGTCCAGAATAATTTGATTTTGCTGAATGAAAAACATAAACATCTCCATTTTTATTTTCGATTCTATAAATCATCGATTCATCTCGTGTTCCACAAATTAAATAAGTCAACTTTGCATATAAGATTTCTTCCATAAAATTCACATCCAAATCTCCTTCATAGGATTTCACATTATCCATCATTTCTCTTAATGGGGTTGTTGAATTATTTGTTGAAGTTACTTCTCCTTCCTTCCAAGATATTGGATAACCTGAATAGGAAATATCGGCTGTTGATTTACCATCAAATATCAACTGATTGTATTTCGCAAAAGAGTTTCCTTTTTTAATCAAATCATTCATGATTTTTTTCATTTCAGCCTTATCTCCCTCAGGATTCTGGTTCAGAATAATTGCTTTGACCAAAAGTGAATTTTCCTCAATATTCGTTCTGCCTTCTGCAATTGCTGCCTTTATCGCTTTTTGAATATGGTATTCAGCATCTTCGTATTCTTTAAAAATAGAATAAACACAAGCCATGTTTAAATAACCTGTAGAATACGTTTTATCAAATTTTGTTGCTTGTTCAAATTTAGCTAATGCTTTTTCAAAAATGGCGCGTACATTATCGCCCATTCCTTTAGTAGCACCTCTGCTGATGCGACTTTCCAAATCAATTTCGATAGGATAAATGTATTTAATATCCTCTTCGTCCGATAATTTTAAACCTTGAAGAAAATAGACAACACCCAAATTATTATAGATTTCACGACTATGGAAACCCTTCCCAATGATATATTCATAACCATCAATTGCTACCTCGTATTCATTCATCAGCATCGCATAATTTGCTGTTTCGAAGACTTTGATATATGTCGAAACTATTGAATCTCGGTCTTTGGCTATTTGAATTCTTTCTTCTAGTGTTGGATATTTAGGACTATCTTTTAAACCATATGCTAAATAGAGGTCACGCAATAATTTCTCGGTTAGTCCTTGCACATTATATCCTGCCAAATAGCAATAAATACCACCACGTTCATCAGCTTGCGTTTCGAATATTTTCAATTCTTTCACATCAACTTTTATTTCTGATTTCAGATTATTAACAGAATAGGTGGAACTAAATTCTGTTCCCCAATGATGTGCAAAATGATGATGACTTATTTCGTGTCCAAGTAAATAAGCGATTGCTTCATCCCTTTTTGCACCTAAAGCAGCACAGACATCAAACGCTTTTTCTTCAAAACCGATGATTGGATTTCCATCAGTATCCTTCATCATGTATGCAACATTTAATGTTTGTTTGGTATCGAAAATTAATCTTGGTCGATCTTCCGCTAAACCCATTGCGAAATATATTTTTTTGTATACACTTTCAACGATTGCAGTTTTTTCAGGGACAGTTAAAGCATATCCGGAAAAAGAAATTACAAATAAATTGAGAAAAAGTAGAATGATAGGAACTTTCATGTAAACTTGATTTTGAATGTGGTTCATGCGTTATTTTCGATGCCAAAGTTAAAACAATTATAGTGACATAACTTGGACAAAATTTTACTATAGATTGTTACATTTATTAATCCAGCAACCGCTTAAAAAAGTGAACTTATATTAAATGACAAACCTATATAAACGCCAAAATCAAACACTTTTTTCACAGGAACTTCAGAATAAATTGAAGTCAGCGCATCACCAGATCTTAATTGTTGATCCAAACGATTTACTCTTCCTCCGAAAACACCTGCATTGAAAATAACGCGTTGAGATTTACCAAGAATCCCAGATAATCCTGTCATATACATAAAATCTTTTTCCCCTTCCAAAGGAACACTCAAACCAAAACTTCCTCCTAAAGCAAAAGGCTTATAAGTTTGTCTGTAGAAATGAAACATTGTCGTCAACGTAGGAATAAAAACATCACCCGTTTCTTCTCCAATGATTCCATTATTATTGAAATACGTGTTTTGTCCACCGAAATAGGTTGCAAATGACATTCCTGCACTTGAATTAACGCGCATTCCACCCTGAGTAGGAATATCCAAATAACGTGTCTTAATTACTTTAGTAGAATCAACGATTGGCCGCACAAATTCCATGGTTATACGCGTTACATCTTTGTCAGAATTTAGCGTGTAATCATAATTAAAATCTGTGTTCATGATGTTGTCAAAATTGTTATAAACTTCCATCAATTTTGTGCGCATTTCTGAATTTATATCTCTCGTCAATAAACCTTGCAAATCTTCATAATTTTCATCTAAGTTTAATTTTCTATCTTCAACTTGTTTTGAAAGGTTATTTGAAGTCATTTTAAAATTCTCATTTTTAACACGCTCATTTGCTATTGAGATAGAATGCTTTAACAATTCAGCATTGTATTGAAACGTATTGTATGCTTTTATATATTCTCCTATTTCTTTTTGGAGTTCACTTGTTTTAGAATTAGAAACGATAAGAACTTGCTCCATTTCCGTTGAATTATCTAAAACCTTCATTGTTAAATCTGTTGCTCTTTTTTTCAAATCTGCTTCTTTCAAATTAGAATTATTAATTAATTTCAATAATTCTAATTTGGTAAATTCTACAATTTGAATATAATCCATTATAGATGCTATCTTTTTACTTGATTTAACCATTTCAGTGCTGGCATCATCCAATAATACTGATTGAGCGTCTAACATTTCGAATTCTTTTTCG